>NZ_LWER01000437.1:0-77073 GCF_001634775.1 Sulfitobacter sp. HI0027 | reverse complement strand
TCGGGGGCAGGGGGGGGCAGTCGCTCTGCGCGGTTTTGGTCGTCCTGCTGTCGGCCTGCGCGCCGCGCCCGGGCGGAGAGACTTTGACCGTCGTGCCGGCAGACGGCTCCGCGCGGTCTTTGGCTATCACCGTGGCCTCTACCCGGGGCCGCGACGCGCAGTCGGGGCATTATACCGATGCCCGCGCCCGTGGGCTCAATTATGAGCGGTTTACCATCGCCATCCCGCCAAATCATGAGGCCAGCAAGATCGAATGGCCTGACGAAGACCCCGACCCGAGCCGCAGCTTTGCGGTGACGGCGCGTGATCCCCTGCGCGAACCAGATATCCGCCGATCAGGGCGGGCGCGACAGGATGTGATGGTCTTTGTCCATGGCTACAACCAGACCTTTCCGGAATCGCTGTTCCGTTTGGCGCAGGTGGCGGCAGACGGGCATCTGCCCGAACAGCCGATCCTGTTTGCTTGGCCCTCTGCCGGAACCGTGGTGGGCTATGTCGCCGACAAAGACGCTGCGGCCTATTCCCGCGATGAACTGGTCGCCATGCTCGGCACCCTCGCTGCTGATCCCGATGTGGGGGAGATCACGCTTTTCGGTCACAGCATGGGCGGCTGGCTGGTGGCCGAGGCGCTGCGGCAATTGCGCCTGTCGGGGCAAGATGAGGTGATCGCACGGCTGAGCGATGTCGTGCTCGCGGCACCCGACATTGACGTGGATGTCTTTCGCAAACAGATTGAGGTGATCGGGCCACTTGATCCACCAATGGCCATCCTCGTGGCGCCGGATGATCGGGCGCTGCGCATCTCGGCGGGTCTTGCCGGGGCACGGCCTCGGATCGGGCGGACCAACGCCAGCACGCCTGCGGTGCAGGCGCTGGCCAAACGCTATGGTGTTTTGCTGGTCGATATCTCGGCCATTGGCGCGGTGGATGGTACCCATCACAACCGCTTTGCGTCTCTCGTGCAGTTGATGCCGGAAGGGGGCGATAGGCTGGCGGAGGCCCGGGCACAGGTCGGTGCCTTCATCCTTGATCCCGTCTCGGCCACGCTGGTCGCGCTGTCGCGCTAAGGCGGGCGGCTTGCACTTGGCCCGCGCCGCGCAGTATGGGGGCGCGAGCAAGCATTGACCGATTTTTCCAGCCCGAGCGGAGCCAGCCCCATGACCATCACCCATCTCGTCACCCATTCGGGCGGCTTTCACGCGGATGAGCTTTTGTCCTCCGTCATTCTGACGCGGCTCTACCCGGATGCGACGCTGCTGCGCAGCCGTGACGTCCAGTGGATCACGCCGGGCGCGGGGCGGATCATCTATGACGTAGGCCGCGATTATGACGCCGAGGCGTCGATCTTTGACCACCACCAGCGCCCCGGCCCGCTGCGCGAAGATGGCCAGCCTTTCAGCTCTTTCGGGCTGATTTGGCAGCACTATGGCCGCGACTATCTGCGCAGCTTTGACCTGCCCGATGCGGACCTTGAGGATATTCACCGCAGCTTCGACCAAGGTTTCGTGCTGCCGGTTGACCTGATCGACAATGGCGCGCTTGAGCCGTCGGTGGCGGGGCCGCTGGCGGGCATGACCCTGCCAGTGTTGTTGGAGACACTGAAACCGGTTTTCGATGAACGGGGCGAGGATGCCGACGACCGGGCTTTCATGGCCGCTTTGCCAGTTGCCCGCGCCTTTGTCGAAGCCGCGATCAAAGGCAAAGCCGCCAAACGCCGGGCCGAGTCGATGGTGATGCAGGCCATTGAGGCGGCAGGCAGCGGGCGCGTGCTGGAGCTGCCGACGGGCATGCCCTTCCGCTCGGCGGTGGAAAAGGCCGGAGCGGATCATCTGCTTTTCGTCGTGCACCCGCGCGGGGACGATTGGGCTTTGACCACGATCCGCAAAAGCGGCGATAGTTTCGAGGCCCGCGCCGATCTGCCCGAGGCTTGGGCCGGGCTAACGGATGCCGAATTGGAGGCTGCAAGCGGCGTGCCGGGGGCAAAATTCTGCCACAACGCGCGCTTCATCGCCGTGGCGGCAACCCGAGAGGCAGCGCTGCGCATGGCCGAATTGGCGGTCGCGGAAGCCAGCTAAGGCCGAGGCCCCAAAGGGCCCCGGAAGGGGTCACATATAGGCGTCGGAGGTCAGGAAAAACATCGTTTCGCTGACCTGTATCTCATGGGCGAAAGTCCATGTCGGCGCGTGGCGCTGGTAGCGGTCGGAGGCCATGAGCGCGCGAAAGCCCTCTGCGGTCCCCGGCCCCCATGCGCCGTCGATGGCCCCCGTGTAATAGCCTTCGTGTTTGAGGCTGTCTTGCACCATACGGCGCGCGCCCAGATCGCGGCTCTGGAATAGGGCCTGCACCTCGGCAAGGGTCACCCCCGCCGATTGCGCGTAGAGCGGGCTGACACGGAATGACGCAGCACCGATAGCGGCGGCGGTGAAAAAACCTCTTCGCTTCATCGTAATTCCTCTCAAACTATACCGAAGCCGAAATACAAACTCATCGGCCTCGGCGCCCCTCCCCGGGGCGGCATATACAATGCGGTTTTGATGGAATCGAATTGCGGTTTTTTCTTGTCCGATATTCGCTATTTAGGGGAATTTTCGGAAATAGTTCCCGTAAATGGGTAGACCCGCTAGCGCTGATCGTCGAGCCAGATCGACAGGAAACCTTCGGCTTGGGCAGCCGTTTCGGCTTCTTGCAAAGCCTGCTTGCGGGCCTCGGCGCGGCGGTTGCGGATCAGGTCAATGCGCTTGGCCTCGGCGAAGAGCCCGTTCAGCCTGTCGTGGATGCCCGCGCTATCGGCGCGCAGCCGCTCGGCCTCGGCCTCTTTGCGGTGGATCGTTTCCGAGACGTTGCGGATGAAGGCCGAGACCACGCGCGTCGATTCCACGGCATCGGGGTCGCCACGGTCATTGAGCTGCTCCATCAGGCTGTGGCGTTCGTTTTCGATCTGGGTCAGGGCGCGGTTCACCTCGGCCATCTCCAGCGCCACATTCTCCATCTCAAAGCGTTTGAGCCGTGAGAGTACAGCCAGCCCGTCGCCGCGACGCGGTTTCACGGCTTTGCGCCCTGCGACAGGACAATGAGCCGCTCGCGCATCCGCTCCAGCACCTCAGGATCAAGCAGCGGTAGCCCCGCCATCGGGGGAACATGGCCGATTACCCCGTGCCGACGCATGGAATTGGGCAGGCGGGCTTCCGCTTCGGCGGCCTTGTCGACCTTTTCTGCGTCTTTTTCGTCGTCCGTGCTGGCGGCCAGTCCCGGCCCGGCAAGAAGCGCGACGAGCGCGATCAGGGGCAGGGGCAGGGCGCGCATCATACCGCGGGCAGTTCGCGCTGCGAGGCCTCCACGGCGGAGAAGTTCGGCTGTTTCGTCGTGGGGATGTTGCCGCGGCCCAGCTCGATGCAGATGCCGGGGGGGTGGCCCGCCACGATGGCCACGATCACGTCGCGGATCACGGTATATATCGCGCCGTCTTCCTCTTCGATCTGCTCCAACCGGCCCGCGATGGGCTGCACCATGCAGTAGGCAAGGAAGACCCCGAGGAAGGTGCCCACCAAGGCCCCGCCGATCATTGCGCCAAGGATCTCTGGCGGCTTGTCGATTGAGGACATGGTTTTGATCACCCCCAGCACCGCCGCGACGATGCCGATGGCGGGCAGCCCGTCGGCCATGCTCTGGATCGCGCTGGCAGAGACGAGTGATTCATGGTGGTGCTTCTTGATCTTGCGGTTCAACACGTCTTCCATTTGAAAACGGTCGTCGAATTGCATCGACATCATGCGGAAGCTGTCGGCGATGAGGTCGGTCAGAAAATGGTCTTTCATCAGCTTGGGGTAGCGTTGAAAGATCGGGCTGGCTTCGGGGTTTTCGATATGCTCGTCCATCGCGACGATGCCCTTGGTCTTATAAAGACGCGCCAGTTCGAACATCAGCGCCAGCAGATCGTTGTAATCCGCCGCCTTCCAACGCGGCCCCTTGACCACGCGCATCACCCCGACCAGCGATGACTTCACCACCGAGAAGGAGTTGGCGATCACGAAGGCCCCGAGAGAGGCGCCGCCGATCATCATGCCTTCATAGGGAAGGGCGTACAGGACGATGTCCATATTGCCCCCCGACAGCATGAAGCCGCCAAAGACCAGACCGAAGACCATTACAAGACCAAGCAAGAGTGTCATTGCTGCACACGCCTCCAAAAAGAAACTATTCTTACTTTATCCTTGAGCGAATGGGTCTATACAAGTATTATCTAGGAAAGAACTTGGGTTTCTATGATGAATAGTGGTTTTTCGGTCAAAGAAGAGTTGAGGAATGATGTCGACGCTCTGCAAGAGCCCGACGCCTTCGCCTATTTCGTCGATCCCTCCGAGCTTTCGGTGCTTGTGCAGGGCTGGCCCGAGGAGATGCGGCTGCTGCTTTGCATGGATGCGGGTGGCCTTTGTGAGTTCGTGGTCTTTCACAATGACGAAGAGCACGCGGTTTTCGACCGGGTTGCGGATATCCTTGATCGTCCCGTGGGCAGCTTTGCCGTCAGCCCCGAAGTTGAGGGGCATCCCTGCCGCAGGTTGTTGTTTTCTGAGGAAAACGCGCTGTTGAAGGCAATTCAGGAAAGCAAAACCCTGGAAGAGACCGCGGCGGATTACCTGATCAACTACAACTTCGCCCGCGAAGAGGGCTTGGATTTCGACGAGTTGATGCGCCAGCGCCCTGAATTGGAGCAGTTCCAGCGCGTCAGCACCAACAAGATCTTTCCCATCGGCACCCGCAAGCGCCGCAAGCTGCGCACGGGCCCGCCCGAAGGTTATATGCCCTCCGCCGAGGTGCAGCCGGGTGAGTGTTTCTATGTGCGCCTTGAAATGTGGCTCGCCGGGGGGCGGATGCGAATCGCGGCCAGCCCGGAAAAGCCGCTGCCCATGGTGCCGACCTTGGTGCGTGACATTGCGTTTCGTGACGATTTTGCATCAGTCTATATCCCCCGCGATACGCTCGCGGCGGAGTGGCGGCCCAAGGATAACATGGTGATCGACATCCCGGCCGAGCTTTTCCCCGCCGGGTTCAGCGACAGTTGTGAGCGGCGCGAAGTGAAGGTCGCAGTCATGCCCCGGGGTATCTTTGTCGAATTCGGCACACCGATTGACGTGCCCCCGGCACCCGAGCCTGAGTTGCTTGACCCTGCGACGTTGACGCCGCAGCCGCCCGCACCACGCAAGAGCCTGTGGAAGTCGCTGCATATCCCGCTGATCGCGGTGGCAGGGCTGGGGGTGACCGGTCTGTTCAGCACGATCATCGCGCAGACGACGGGGAATGACGCGGTTTCTGATCCGTCCCCGAAGAGCGCGATTTTCAAAACCGTCGCCCAGATGGAGCCGTGATGCATTCTGCACAATATGGCGGAAAAGTGCTTGCCAATGCTTGCGCGGGTTCCAAATACAATTCGAATCGTGATAAGAATAAACGGCAAAGAATTATTTATCTTTGCTGCGTCCCTTGCGAAGCGCTTCTTAAATGCTTCGCGAACCTTGCAGAAGGCAAGATTAACTTAACAAGGAAGTTGCTTCATGCCTAATGTACCCCCCAAGCAGAATCTAAGCGATACCGCGATTGCGACCATCGTTTCGGGTTTCGCCAGCCGCAGCGACGTGACAATCGACGATATCTTGACCTTGGTCGAGCGTCTGCGTGCCACCCCGGCTGACGCCCCTGCCACCGCATTGGCCAACATCCCCGCCGCCGCCGCGCCCATCGCGCCCAAGGCCCAAGGCATGACTGCCGCGCCGGGTGAGCAACCGATGACCGATGACACGATCTTTTGCCTGTGCTGCGGCAAGGGGTTCAAAATGCTCAAGCGTCACCTCGGGGCCGAACATGGGCTGACCGAAGCGGAATACCGCGTGATGTTCAGCCTGCCCGCCGACGCGCCGCTGGTCGCACCGAGCTATTCCAAGCGCAAGGCCGAATACGCGAAACGCGCCGGGTTGGGCAAGTACAGCCGCGACAAGTCGGACAACAACGCAGAGCTTTCCTGATCTGGCCCCGGGCCCGATCTTGCGTAGTCGGGAGGCCGTGTGATGGCTGACAAAAAGAACGCGATGATCATCATCAAGCGCTACGACGCGGAGGGCGGCCATGCCCACCACGGCGGCGGTTGGAAGGTGGCCTATGCAGACTTCATGACCGCTATGATGGCGTTTTTCCTGCTGCTGTGGATTCTCGCTGCCTCGGATGAGGAAAAGCTGCGCGGCCTGGCCAATTACTTTACCCCCACGGTGTCGGACGGCGGGTCCTCTTCAGATGCCGCGGCGGACCTGCGTCCACTGATGGCCGCCGGGGTGATGACCGGCGCGGTCGACAACACCGGCAATGTGCAAAAGCCGACCTTTGGCCGGGACAACCCGATGATGGTTTTCGACAGCCGGCTGCGCGACAAACCGGCGGCAGTGGTCGTGGAATATGCCGAAGCGCCCGAGCCCGCAGCAGCCGCCGATCCCGCCACATTGGCCGCGATTGAGGAATCCGAGCGCCGCCAGTCCGAGATCGACCGCATGGCCGAAGATATCGCCGAGCGGATCACCTCGGACAGCACGCTGAATGGTCTGGCGCGCAATGTCCGGTTGGAGAAATCGAACGGGGCGCTGACGGTTCAGGTGCTGGATCAGGACGAACGGTCGCTCTTTGCACGGGGCAGTGCTGATGTGACGCCCAAGACCCGCAAATTGCTGCTGGCGATTGGTGATGTGATTGCCGATCAGAACCAGCCGGTTGAGATCGTGGGCCATACCGATGCCGCCGCCTTTGGCGCGAACAACGGCTACACGAATTGGGAATTGTCGGCGGATCGTGCCAACGCCACGCGCCGCACGCTGATGGCCGCGGGCATCGCTGGCGCGCGGTTCATGCGGGTTTCCGGTGTGGCCGACACACAACCGATCAACACAATCGATCCCTTGGCCTCGGAAAATCGCCGCATCTCGATTCGCTTGGTGTACCAGGCCGAGTAGCCCTTGTTTTCAAGGCTCTATCGGCACGGTTGCGCGTAATTCAAGCCTCGGCAAAAGTGCGACATCCCTGCCGCTGATTCCCAAAAATAATTTCCGGTCTTGAAAAATTGTTGACGGTCAAGGTCTTGCGATCTAGACCTAAAGCAATAAACGAGCACCGGGCACCTAAAAAACTTTTAAAAAACGCCCGGATAAACCATGGACAGAACGTCCTGAACGAGGCGGAAATGCAGGTAAACTCACTTATAGGTGGCATCTGGAAGGGTGCCTGCCACATGGATTCATCGGCCGATGGCCGTCATTTCTACATGCTGATCCGGGCGCTGATTCCGGTTCAAGCTTCGGTCTTCGAGATGCAGGATTGGGCCGGTCACCCGGTGGCAATGCCAGATTGCATCGAACCGATCCCGGGCATTTGCCTTGGCGATATCCTTGCCGAAGAACTCGACGCCGATGTGCCTTATGGCTCGCTCGTCGTCATTCGCAAAAGCGACAATTTCACAAATATCTCCCAAGCCGCCGGTGCGCTGGTGGGCGAAGTCTTGATCGGGATCATCGGGCGCGGACTGTTCCCGATGATGGACGAAGACAGCGTTCTACACGCATTGGGTCAGGCATATCATCACGCGGCAGAGGCGGATGAGCTGCTCAAGCTGGGGCTTGAGCCTGCGGCCTTCCGCATGGGGTTGAGCGCGGTTCTGGGGCAGTACTGGGGCCGTCCGGTCGACAGTCACTCGGTCTTTGCAGCACAGCCCGCCGAGAGCGCCCAGATTTCGCTGCGGGCCCTGACCGGTACGGAGACTCCCGTGACCCTCAATCAGTGGACTTTGCGGTTGAAAGCCCTTGTTGAAGGCCGCAGCGCGCGCCGCGCCTTCGAAGATCAGCGCGGAAACGTGCGGATCTCCTGATCCCAAAAGGGCCTTCGGATTCCCATGCGGAGGCCCAAGTTGGAGGACGTGAAATGATTGCTCAGCTTCAGGCAGCACCTGCGGTGCAGACAGCCGCAGGTCTCGGGCAGCCGCCCCAAAAAGGGGCGGTCGAAGGCTTTGCCACGTTGATGCAGGGCATGGCGGGCCAAGAGGCCACGCCAGAGCCGCAAGTTCAGGCCATGCAAACCCCCTTGCCGGAAACAGACACCACCGAGGATGCGCTGCCCGAGGGGATCGACCTTGAGACGGCAGAGGGGCTGATGGCCTTGATGGATCGCACCATCGCGGGGCTGGAGGAGACCAACAACCCGGTCACCCCAAAGGCCGCACTCGCCGCATTTGCCGAAGCCTTGGGCGCGGCGCCGCCCGACAGCGTCGGCGCGTTGGAAGCGGTGGCCCAGTTTGACGACCCCAGCCTTGAGGCCGCGCTGGAAGAAAAACTTGGCCGTGCCATGCGCATCCCGACGCCGGCCAGCCAGCTTAGCATCGCGTCGGCGGTGGTGCCGGTCGTCGGGCGGATCGCCATCGTTAAGGGGCAGGCCTTAGGGATGTCCGAAGGGGCAGCGCCGGCTTTGCAAATTGATGGTATCGTCGGTCAAGTCACCGCCAAGCCGGTATCCTCGGGCGACACGTCGGTCCTGCGGTTGACGCCCACTCCGACTACAGAAATGGGCGCCGCGGGCGCTGCGTCCGCCGCGCCCGTTGCGGCTGCCGAGGCCAGTACAATTTCCGCCGCGCAGGTGGACTTGAGCGCGGAAGCCGCAGATCCCCGCATCACCGCCGCCGCCGACCGGTTCAGCGCCTCTGTCGATGCCGCCAAGGCGCCCCAGCCCGGCACGAGCGCCCCGGCAGCCGAGGCCGCGCTGCGCGAAGTCGCCGCTTTGACCGCACCGCAAGCCCCGCAGAGTGAGGGGCTTCGCCTCAGCCCGCCGCAGCCGACACCCGCGCCCGCGCCGAACCCCGCCGCCTCGCCAGATGAGCAACTGCGCCAGCATGTCAGCCAGCAGATCCGCGGCCTCGACACTGCCGACAACAAGCTGCGCTTCTCGCTCTCGCCCTACGGCATGGGCGAGATCGAGATCGAAGTCGTGCGCAGCGAGACGGGCCGCATGCAGATCGCCATGACCACTGAAAGCGCCTCGGTGCTGAACATGTTGCGGCAAGACCGCGAACAACTGCTGGATGCGCTGCAGTCGCGCGGCATCAGCGCCGATAACGCCGACCTTGATTTCCAGACCTTCGACGACCGGGGCCGCAACGGCGGGCAGCAGCAGGGGCCAGAGTTCACCCAGAAAGCAGCGCAGGCCAATGACGCGCCGGGCAGTGACGCCCAGCCCTTGCCGCAACCCCCCAGCTCAAACTTGAGCGCCGGGCAGTTGGATATCCTCACCTGAAAGGCGAGACCATGATTGACGCGACCACAGCAAGCACCCTGAGCACCGCCAACACCTCGGCGGCGGCGACCTCTTCGGCTGAGCTTCAGGAGAGCTACAACAGCTTTCTCACTCTGCTGACGGCGCAGATTTCGAACCAAGACCCGCTAAACCCGGTGGATTCGACGCAGTTCGTTTCGCAATTGGCGCAATTGACTCAAGTCGAGCAAAGCATCGCGACCAACGCGAGCCTTGAGCAGATCAGCACGATGCTTTCCACCGTCGGCGCGATGTCGGACCTGCAATTGATCGGGCGCGACGTGCTTGTCCCCTCGACCCAAGTGCGCATGACCGAAGATGAATTCCCGCTGAGCTATCAACTCAATGCCGGGGCGGAGGATGTGACTGTCCGCATCTATTCCCAAGACGGCAGCCTGATCCGCGAGATGCCCGGCCCCTCTACCGCAGAGGGAGAGGTGATCGACGTGGATTGGAACCGCCTCGATTCAGTGGGCCTGCCGGTGCCGCCCGATACTTTCCGGGTTGAGATCACGGCGACGGATGCCGCTGGCAATGACGTGGGGGTGACCCCGTTGACCCGGTCCGAGGTGACGCGGGTGAACTTCACCGCCCTAGGGCCGGAGTTGGAGTTAGATAACGGGGAATCCGTGCTGTCGAACGTGGTGCGTTCGGTTCTGTAAACCTTCGGCGCGGCGCGGGTCAGAGCCGCGCTACATCCTGTTTGTAGAGCGATACGAACATCACATCGTCGACGCCCTTATGCTCTTTGCTGATCAGATCGCGCAGCAGCCGCGAGAGGGCTTCGCTGTCAATCGCCACCCCGCGCAGCACAGCGCTTTCGGCGGCGAGGTTCATCGCCTGCAAAAGGGAATCGCGCATCCGCGTCGCATCCTCGACCCGGCGGTAGCGTTCGGCCAATTCCAGTGTTCCCATCTTCAGCGCGAAATCCGCCACGATATAAGAGACGCTGTTGGTCTTCTCCACCGGGATCGTCATCTGACCAAGCCGCACCACGGTGCGGTCCTTGGCCAGTTCATAGCTGTCCATCGGCGCTTGGGCCTCATCCTTGGCGGATGCCTCGCCATGGGCGTCTTTCTCGGGGGTATGGGCTGCGTCTTTTGCCGCCTCATCCGCGCCATGGGGGGCGTTTTCATCGATCTCTGTTCCCGCCGCTTCGGCTGGGGCAGGGGCAAGGGCTAGACCGGCGCCATAGCCTGCACCCATGCAAAGCAAGGGGAGTGCTACGAATGCGATTGCTGCCTTTTTCATGTTCGACCTTTCCTGAGCTTTCGTCAGGTTTAACGGTCGATTGCGACGGCAATGGTCTCACTTTGTGACCAAGTCGCGAATTAATAGGGCAGGATCACATCCATCGCATCTTCACCGTAACTGCGCTCTTGGGCGCGCGAAAGCGTGCCGCGACCGCCATAGGCGATGCGAGCTTCGGCGATCTTGTCATAAGAGATGGTGTTGTCATCCCGGATGTCGGCAGGGCGCACGATCCCGGCCATGCGCAGCTCCCGCAGCTCTTGATTGACCATGATTTCTTGGCGTCCCGCGACCACGAGCGTGCCGTTGGGCAATTTGTCGATGACCAAGGCGGCCACTTTAAGCTCGATCTGTTCGTTGCGCGAAATGGCGCCGGAGCCGCTTGCCTCGGAGGCCGAGCCGATCTCGACGACATCGCCGCTCGGGAGGTCGGCTGCGCTGATTCCGGGCAGAATTGCGGCAATTTTCGCGCCATAGCCAAAGAATGTCGGGAAACCGATGGAGCTTGCGCCCTCGCGTTCGCGGTCGGTGGAGTTGCGCAATTGCGCGCGGTCGTCGATTGAGATCACGACCGTGACGATATCACCGATATCATCGGCGCGCTGGTCCGCAAACAACGCTTCGCTGCGGGCCGAGAAGAGCGAGGCTTTGGCGCTGCCGAGGCGCGGCGGTTCCATCGCGACGGCGGGCATCGGCACTTGAACGCGGGCCACTTCAGGGATGGTTTGCCCATCCACCACGATCGGCGAGGGCTGCGGATCGCGGTCGAAGTGATCTGCGGTATCACAGGCGGTCAGGGCAAGGGCCGCGCCCAACATCAAGACAGAGGGGCGCGCGAAAGCGGTGGTCATCGAATGATCTCCACGGTCCCTTCGCCGGTGGCGATGCCGGTGACCGTTTTGTTGCTGACAAGGTTCACGATACGGATTTCCTGCCCCTCATGCGCATCATCAAGTGCGCGCCCCGGAGAGGAGAGGGCCAGAAGCCCGTCGCTGAAATAGATATCCACCCGCTCGCCCCGGTTGATGACCAAGGGCTGGATGATGGACTGGATCTGGATCGGGCGGCCCGGCGTCAGGACGCGGCGGACCTGTTTGCCGATGACCTCTTCCATATCCGTCATCACATAGGTGCCGATGCGTCCCACGGGCAGGCGCATGACGGTCAGGTCGTCTTCCATGATGATGTCATCGGGCAGCAGGCGCGTGACGGGGACAGGGACCGGCATGGTCACAAGGGCATAGCCGCCGATGCGCTGTACCTCGCCCGTCTCAAGCACCGCATTGGCCAGAAACTTGCCGCTGCGCGGGTCCATCCAAAACTCTGCCAGCGTCAACACGGCGTCAGCCGGGGCGTCCTTGACCGTGATCTCAAACTCGCCGTCTTGCGGCAGGCTGTCGGCGTAATCCGTGCGCGCGCGTTCCTCGACCAACACGCCGATGGGGGCCGAGAGGGCATGGCCCGTCAGCACCATCAGGCCAAGGAAGAGGGCGGCGAGCCGTTTCATTAGCGGATTTGGTTCGCAGCCGAGAGCATCTGGTCTGCGGTCTCGATTGATTTGGAGTTCATCTCATAGGCGCGCTGCGCCGAGATCAGATCGGTAATCTGTTGGATGACATTCACGTTGGACGCCTCAAGATAGCCCTGACGGATCATCCCCGCGCCCGGATCACCGGGGTTCACCACTTGCGCTTCGCCGGAGGCTTCGGTTGCCAGCAGGAAGTTGTTGCCCACCGGGCGCATCCCCGGCTCGTTGACAAAGGTGGTGAGGGTGAACTGGCCCAGCTCCACCGGCACGGGATCGTTTTCGACATAGGCCATCACGACGCCCTGTTCGTTGATTTCGACCGCTGTGGTGTTTTCGGGCACGACCATGCCCGGCTCGACGCGGTAGCCCTGCATCGTGACGATCTCCCCCTCGGGGGAGAGTTGGAACGACCCGTCGCGGGTATAAGCGGTGCCGCCATCGGGCAGCGTGACCGAGAAATACCCACGCCCGTCGATGGCGACGTTAAGCTGGTTCTCGGTGGCGACCATGCCGCCTTGCGTATTCAACCGCACGGTGCCTGCGGTCTGCACGCCCATGCCGATGTCGATGCCCACGGGGCGGGTCGATCCGGCCTCGGAAGTGACGGCGCCCTCGCGCTGCATCGATTGATAGATCAGATCCTGAAAGGCGGCGCGGCTGGCTTTGAACCCGGTGGTGTTCGCGTTGGCGATGTTGTTCGAGATCACATCGACATTGGTCTGCTGCGCCATCATGCCGGTTGCGGCGATGCTAAGTGCCTTCATTGTCTCGTTCCTTCCGTTTTACGGATGCCGGGTCAGACCGCCTGCGCGATCCGTTTGAGCGAGTCGCGGCGCAGGTCGTCCGCATTGCCCATCATGGTATTGGTGCGCTCATAGGCGCGTTGCACGTCGATCAGGCGGGTCATCTCGCGCACCGGGTTGACGTTGCTAAGCTCCAGCGTGCCTTGGCGCACCTGCACGGCTTCGGCCACGGCGGGATTGGCGGCGCCCTCTGGCGCGACCAACATGCCGCCGCCAAGTCGCTTGTAGCTTTGGATTTCGGGGATATTAAAAACGCCGATACGGCCCAGCGGGCCGGTCTCGCTGCCCGAAATTGTGCCGTCTTCAGAAATGTTGATGTCGCCCAGTCCTGCGGGTGGCAGTTGGATCGGTGCACCGCCCGCGTCGAGCACTTTGGCCCCCGACAACAGGGTCAGATTGCCCTCTGGGTCGAGGACAAAGCTGCCATCGCGGCCAAAGGCCTGCTGCCCGTCGGCGGTTTGATAGCTGAACCACCCCTCGCCATGCAGCGCCACGTCCAGCGGGTTGCCGGTCTGCGACAACGCGCCGGGGCGGGTGTCGATGTAAGAGCCCGTGTCGCTGACGAAAGCCGCCTGATCGTCGCCAAGCGCGGTGTTGTCCTGCAACAGCGCTTCGAACACCACATGTTCGCCCTTGTAGCCTGCGGTACTGGCGTTGGCGATGTTGTTGGCGGTGATGTCGAGTTGGCGCTGAAGGGAAGTCGCCAGCGACATGCTGATATGGCTGGTTTCCGTCATGGCGGGCCTCAGTTTGGGCAAGGATGGCGTGACTTTATTGAAGGTCAGTGTGAAATAAAGAATGGATCTTTACAAGAATAAAGTGCATCTATTCATAGAATGAAGCATCTGCACAACATTGTTCTTGGTCTCTCTTTGATCTTGGCCGCGCCTGTGGCGGGGGAGGAAGGGTCTGTCTTTGCGCCTCTGTCCTTGGTGGAACATGGGCAAGAGGATTTCCTTGCCGCACGTGAAGCGCTGATGATGCAGCTTTTCGCCGCGACCGATCCGGATGCCCCTCAGCGGGCCGCGGCGCTGCTGGACCTTTCGGAATTGCACCTTGCATGGATGATGCGCCCTGAGGCGGCAGGCTTTCTGGCGGCACTCGACGCCGAGACCCTCAAAGGTGACGCAGCGCGGCGGCATCGAACATTGAACCTCGCCCTTGCTTTGTTGGAAGAGGACGCGGGCGCGGGCGGAGATTTGGGGCAGGCGGTGTCTTGGTCCGTCGGGTGGAGCGAGGGGCAGGCCCTGCGGGCAGCGGCCTTTGCCCGGCTGGGGGCGGCGGAGGAGGCGGCGCGTTTGATGCCGCGCACGTTGGAGAGCCTCGGCGCCCTGTCACCCGCGATCCAAGCCGCGGTCCTGCCGGACCTGCTTGAGGCGGCTTTGGAGGCCGAGAATTGGGATGTGGCGCAGGCACTGGCCGCGCAGTTTCCCAAACATGCAGAGTTGCGCGATGGCCCCGCCTATCGCTACCTGCTGGCCCGCGCGTCAGAAGTGTCGGGCGATCTTTTGATGGCCTTTGAGGGGTATGTCCAAGCCGCGCAGGGCCGCGATCTCTATGCGCAACGGGCGCGGCTCGCGCTGGTTCGGATGGGGCGAGAAACCGAGACTTTGCCGGGGAAAGATGCGCTGTCGCTGCTCAAAACCGCCCGCTGGATGTGGAGCGGGGATGACCTTGGTCGCGAGGGCGCGGTGCTGCTGGCCGAGGTCGCGACAGAGCAGGGCGATACCGATACCGCCCTTTGGGCCTTGCACAATTTGCTGCGCAGCGCCCCTGATGATGAGGCCGACGCGCTACGCGCGCAGGCGCGGGACATCTATGGCGCATTCTACGCCGCGGGCGCTGCAGGTGAGCTCGATCTGGGGCCGTTCCTTGAGGGGCACGCCCGCATCAGCGCCCGCTGGCGCTTCGATCCGGGTTTTGTGGAACATGCCGTCGCCGTGCCGCAGCGCTTGCTGGATACGGGTATGACAGCCCTTGCCGCGCGGGAATTTCGCGCTCTGCGTGAGATGGCTGAGACTTTGGAAGGGGTCGGGGCGAATGCCCCGGACGCAGCCCTTTTGGCCGATCTGCGCCGCGGCGAGGCCCGTGCGCTTTTGGTCGGCGGGCAGGCGGATGCGGCCGTAGATTTACTAAGCGGCTATGCCGACGATCAGGGGGCCGAGGCCGAAGCTCTTTTGGTCGAAGCCTTGGCACAGGCGGGCCGCACGGATGAGTTGGCCGCCCTGCGCCTGCGCGCCCAAGACATGGACCTGCGCCGCAGCCGTGCGGTGGCCCTATACGAGACCGGCAAATGGAGCGCGGCCCGGCAGGCCTTTCTTGAAATGTGGGAGGCCCATCCCCCGCAGTTCGCCTTTGCCGATGCCACGCGCCTGACCCTTGCCGCCTATCAGGCGGGCGACAGCGAGACCGTCGCCCGGGCCGCCGCGGCCTTTCCCGCGCTTGCCGAATTGCCCGGCTGGGCAGACCTCGCCACCGGGCTCGGCGCACAGCCCCGAGGGGAGGGACCGCTGGGATCAGACGTGATGCGGCTGAGCATGGAAAGCGCGGACCGTATCCTTGAAGCCGTGACCAAAGTGACGGATGTCAAGGAAAGTCAGTGACATAAATATCAAATTCAAATTTTATTCTTGCTTTGGTCATGAAGAATCGGCTTTCTCATGTATAGGTCAAGAATAACAAGAACGAGCAGGATCAAGTCATGAGCATTACAAGCGCCCTTCAGATCGGGGTCAGCGGGTTGCAGGCCAACTCCTCCCGCGTCCAAAACATCTCTAGCAATATCGCCAACGCCAATACGGTTGGCTATCGGCGGACCTTCTCGGAATTCGTGACGCAGAATACCGGGGCGACGCAGGCGGGGGTGCTCACGGATGTGCGGGCTGATATCTCGGCCAATGGAAACATCATGGGCACGGGTCGCTCAACGGATCTGGCGGTGCAGGGCGACGGCTTTTTCGTCGTGTCGCGCAACCCAAATGATCCTGTCGAATCCAACTACTACATGACCCGTGCGGGCTCCTTTACCCCGGATCAGGACGGCAACCTGCGCAACTCTGCGGGTTATTTTCTGTCGGGCTTTCCCACCGATGCAGCCGGGGCCACCGGCAGTGTCAGCAGCACCAGCTACAATGACCTCAGCACCGTGAATGTGGCCAGCTATCAGGTTCAAGGTACGCCCAGTGCGCGCGTCGGCGTGTCGGGCAATGTGCCTGCGCAAGAGACCGGGGCCGGCAGCACCGGCACGGCCTTCGAATCCACCCTGCGCTACGTCAATCAGCTGGGCGGCAGCGACGCGCTGACCCTGTCTTGGGCTCCGGGCACCACGGCCAATGAATGGACCGTCAGCATCAGCGATGAGGCAGGCAACAGCTATGGCGATGCGACGGTGAACTTCACCGACAGCGGCGTCAACGCGGGCAGCCCCGAGAGCTACACGCCCGGCACCCTGCCGATTGACCCCGCGACCGGTGTTGTGACGCTACAGATCAACAACGGCGGCACTCCACAACCGCTTGAGATCGATTTCGGCGCGCCCGGCACCTTTGAGGGGATGACCCAGTTCTCGGGTGATTACACGCCTCCGGCTTTTGCGGATGACGGCACTGAGACCGGCAGCCTCGAGCGGGCCGAGATGAGCGACAGCGGCATCCTTTACGGGGTTTTTGACAATGGTCAGCGCCGTGCGCTGTTCCAAGTGCCGCTTGCCAATGTTGCCAACCCCGACCAGATGCGCTCGGTCGATGGCAACGCCTATGTCGCCACCCGCGATTCCGGCGCAGTGAGCATCGGCAATCCGATGCTGAACGGTCTGGGCAGCATCAACAGCGGCGCGCTGGAAGGCTCCAACGTGGATATCGCCCAAGAGCTGACCGACCTGATCCAGACGCAGCGGGCCTATTCCTCCAGCGCCAAGATCATCACCACCAGCGACGAAATGCTGAGTGAAACGCTAAGTATCAAACGTTAACCCGGTGCATGAATGAGCATCTCATCCGCCTTTAGCATTGCCCGCAGCGGGCTGAGCACGACAGAGGGTCGCGCCAGCCTTGTTGCGGGCAATATCGCCAATGCGCAAACCGAAGGTTACGTCCGCCGTGAAGCGGCGCAGGTCTCCACCAACGGTCAAAGCGGAACGGTGGAGCTGCGCATCGCGCGGCAGGTGGATGAACGCCTTGCAGGCATGTCGCGGAATGCTTCGGCTGAACTGGGCCAAGCTTCTGCCACGAGCGAGATTCTCGGCAGTTACCTGATCACTTTGGGCGAGCCGGGTGATGAGGTTTCCCCCGCCGCCCGTTTGGCGGAGTTTCAGGCTGGTCTCGACCTTTTGGCCAATAACCCCTCCGATCCTGCGGCGCAGAACGACCTGCTGTCGCGGACCGAGACCTTGGTGCACAGCATCAACAAAGCCGCCATCGAGCTTGAAGCCAGCCGCGGACAGGCTGGCGATAGCCTTGTGTCGAGCGTGGCCGAGGTGAACGCGGCGCTTTCGGATATCGCCGCGTTGAACGAACGTCTGGCGCTTGCCGGGACCGATCCCACCGGCACCAGCGGGCTGATGGATGAGATGAACCGCCGCCTTGATGCATTGGGCACGCAGATGGATTTCCAAGGCCGATGGGAAGCGGATGGGACGCTGACGCTGCACACCACCGGCGGCACGGAACTGGTCCATGGAGAGACGGCCGTCAAGCTGAGCGCCAACCGCGATACCGGGCGGCTGATGGCCGGGAATGTCGACATCACGCCAAACAGCCCCACCGCGCGCGGGTCCGACAGCGGCCGCCTTGCGGGGCTGAGCGGGCTGATCGCCAATGACCTGCCGCAGATGAAACTGCAACTGGATGAACTCGCCCGCGGGCTGGTGCAGAGTTTTGAGGCCGCCGATTCCTCTGTTGGGGCCGGGCAGCCGGGGCTATTCACCGACGCGGGTGGCGCGTTTGACCCGGCGCAATTGGATGGGCTGGCCGGGCGGCTTTCGATCAACAACAGCGTTCAGCCCGACAAGGGCGGCGCGCTGTGGCGTCTACGCGATGGCGTTGGGGCCACAACCCCCGGAGAGCCGGGCGACACCACGCAATTGAACGCCTTCGTCGATGTCCTCGAAACGGGGATGACCTTCGACGCGGCGACCGGCCTTAGCACCAATGCGCGTCTGGGGGATTTCGCCGCTGATCTGGTCAGCCAGCAGAACGTCCTGCGGGTCAGCGCCGACGCGCAGGCCGAGACGGCCCGCGTGCGGCTTATCACCTTTGAGGACAACCGCAGCAGCATTGAAGGCGTCAACGTCGACACCGAATTGCAAAAGCTCTTGGAAATCGAACAGGCCTACGGCGCCAATTCGCAGGTGCTCAGCAGCCTGAGCGACATGCTCGATACCCTTTTGGCCAGCGTGTGAGGATAGAATGACCGAGATTTCCCGCACCGTCTCCACCGCCCTGCAAAGCCTGCGCCAGCGCGAGCAGACCAGCCGCCTCGCCGCCGAGATCTCGGATGTGTCGAAAGAGGTGACAACGGGGCTGAAGGCCAACCCCTATGACGATCTGGGCCACCGCTCTGCCGATGCCATCGCCATTCGGATGCAGATCACCCGCAACGATGGTTTCCTGACCTCCAATGCGCTTTTAGATCGTCGCTTTCTCGCCGTGGAAACCTCGCTTGGCGCCATGCGCGATGTCGGGCAAGAGGTGCTTGAACAGGCTTTCACCGCTGACAGCGCGGGCGGGCTTTCGACGAGCTACCTGTCTCAGGCGGCGCGCACGGCGCTTGACCGGGTGTTGGAACGAGCCGCGGTCAGCGACAGTTCCGGTTTCCTGATGTCCGGCACCCGCACTGACACGAACCCGCTTCAGGCATGGGACGAGATCAACCCGCGCACGGGGGAATCCCCGGCCATCGCAGTGGATCATATGATTGGCGGCCCCCTGACGGATATGGCCGATGTGCAGCGCGCCATCGACGATCTTAAGGCGGGGTTTGGCGATAGTTCAATGTTCCCAAACCATAATTTCGAGAACACCTTTTACAACGGCGCACCGACGGGCAACCCGCCCCTGACCTCACGCACCTCTGAAACCCAAACGCTGACCCAAGGCGCGCAGGCCAACGATCCGGCGATCCGCGATCTGATGCGCGGTCTGGCCATGCTGAGCGCGGTAAACCCCAGCGATATCCCTGATGAGGCCGCCCGTGATGCGTGGCTAACTGAGGCCCGCAGCGCCATCGGCGCCGGGCTCGAAGGGCTGACCGATCTGGAAACCCAGACCGGCCTGAAACGGGCGCAACTGGCCGATACGATCTCGGCTCAGGAAAGCCGGGCGCTGTTTCTCGACGCCGAAGTGATGAACCTCGAGGGCGTCGATCAATATGACGCAGCCACCCGTCTGACCCAATTGCAAAACCAGCTCGACTCCAGCTTTGCCGTCACCGCGCGCCTCTCGCGCCTGTCCTTTTTGAACTACCTTTAACCGGAACCGCCGCCCATGAACGCCCTGTTTAAACTCCTGCTGATCGGCCTCACCTTCGCGCTTGCCGCGCCGGCGGCTGCACAGGTGCGGATCAAGGATATCGTCACCGTCGAAGGCGTGCGGTCGAACCAATTGGTCGGCTACGGGCTGGTTGTGGGCCTCAACGGCACGGGCGACAGCCTGCGCAACGCGCCCTTCACCGAACGCGCGATTGAGGGCATGTTGGAGCGGCTCGGCATCGGCAACCTGACCGAAGACCAGATGCGCACGGCGAATACTGCCGCGGTCATGGTCACCGCATCCCTGCCGCCCTTCGCGCGGATGGGCAGCACCATTGATGTGGTCGTGTCCTCCTTGGGCGATGCATCTTCGCTGCGCGGCGGCACTTTGATCGTTACCCCGCTGACCGCCGCCGATGGTGAGATTTACGCCGTGGCCCAAGGCCCGATCGCCGTCGCGGGTTTCGCGGCTCAAGGTCTCAATGCCTCCATCGTCGAAGGCGTGCCAACCGGCGCGCGGATCGACAACGGCGCCATCGTCGAGCGCGAGGTCGACTTTGATTTCAGCGAGATGACCAACATCAAACTCGCGCTGCGCAACGCAGATTTCGTCACCGCGCAGCGGGTCGAGGCGGCCATCAACCAAGCCATGGGCCCGGTCGCCACCGCCATCGATTCGCGCACCATCACCGTATCCGCCTATGGCAAAGGATCGTTGATGGAGACGATGGCCCTGATCGAGCCGCTGCAAGTGCAGCCCGATCAGGTCGCCAAAGTGGTGATCGACGCACGCTCCGGCACCATCGTCATCGGCGCGAATGTCCGTATCGACCGCGTCGCGGTCAGCCAAGGCGGTCTGACCGTCACCGTCCGCGATGATTTCAATGTCAGCCAGCCTGAATCGCTGTCGATTGGCGGGACCACCGTGGTGGTGCCGAATTCCTCGGTCGGCGTCGAAGAGAAAGACGCGAAATTCGCCGTCATCGACGGGTCGGTCAGCCTGCAACGTCTGGTCGACGGGTTGAACGCCATCGGCGTCGGCGCGACCGAGACGATTTCAATCCTTCAAGCCATCAAGGCGGCGGGCGCTCTGCATGCCGACCTTGAGATCATCTAGGGGCAGGTCATGGAATTCGCATCTCTCCCAATCCCCACGCCGACCCCGGCAGCCAAGCCCGCAGTGACCCAGGCCGACGCCGTCACCGCTGAAAAGGCGCAGGAGTTCGAGGCGATGTTCCTCGGA
The DNA here is from genome assembly GCF_001634775.1 of Sulfitobacter sp. HI0027. Taxonomy (NCBI): domain Bacteria; kingdom Pseudomonadati; phylum Pseudomonadota; class Alphaproteobacteria; order Rhodobacterales; family Roseobacteraceae; genus Sulfitobacter; species Sulfitobacter sp. HI0027. The sequence goes on along the minus strand of NZ_LWER01000437.1, from coordinate 56,452 downwards.
CAGATGGTCGATGAAATGCTCTCGACCGTGGATATCGGAAGCTTCGGCGGCGGCCATGCTGAAGAGACATGGCGCAGCTTTTTGTCCAACGCGATCGGCGAAAGCATCGCCGAGCAGAACAGCACCGGAATCGCGCGCAGCATTGAGACCGCGATGCAGCGCTATCAAACGGGGGCAGACCGATGAGCGATCCGCGCAAAGCACTCGCCGCCGTTGATGCATTGGGCAATCTGCTGCGCCGCGAAATCGCCGCGGTGGAGGGCGGGGCGTTCAATCAACTGGTCGAATTCGCCAGCGAAAAGGCCCGACTCACCGCCGTGCTGGAAGAGCAACTCAGCCACGACCCCGAAGCGGTCAGCAAAGATAAATTGCGCGATCTAAAAGATCTGATCGCGCGCGATCATCACCACCTGCAATTGGCCCGCCAGGTCACGTCAGAGATGATCTCACAGGTTTCCCAAATCCGGGAAAAGCACAGCATTGCAGGCATTTACGGCCGAAGCGGTGCGAAACGTGACAACCGCGCAACACTGATGACAACCGTGGACAAAAGTTTCTGAATTGCCTCAATGTTGCCAGTTTTTCGCGTAAAAACGTAATCAAGCGGGTTCGCCCCGCAGTTGTCAGAACGACGACATAACGAACTAGAATAGTCTGGAATAAGAATATGTCTTCGATCAACACAAACACATCCGCCATGAACGCTCTGTCGACTCTGCGGAGCGTCAATTCGAGCCTGAACCAAACTCAGGACCGTATTTCGACAGGTCTCAAAGTCTCCTCCGGTAAGGACAACGCGGCTTACTTCGCGATTTCCGAAACCATGAAGGGCGAAAGTGGGATGAATAAGTCAATCAACGAAGGATTGACTTTGACGAAGAACTCCGTTGCGACAGCTCGTGTTGGTGCTGAAAACTTTCAGGAGCTTGCGCAGACCTTTCAGGAGCGCGTAGCTTTCGCGCAGGGCGCTAAAGGTGGTTACGCGGAGATCGAGCAAGAGCTTGGCGAACTGGTCAAACAAATGACGGCGACCGTGACCCAAGCTACCTTTAATGGCGACGATTTGGTAGGCGCAGCCACTGTTGCCGCGGGCAACACTGCATCGACAATCGATACAGCGACAGGCGTAGTTACCCCCACCGACAACCGAACCGTTCCTGGCACGAACGATACACGCACAATCGTGACTGGTGTCGCTCGCTCAGGTACTGGGGTTACAGCCACCACGATGAGCATTGACGAGGTCGACCTCGCCGGAGCGCTCTCTGATTTCCAAGCAATTGCGAGCGGTTTTCAAGCTAATGCTGAAGCAGCAACAGGGGACGCATTCTTGCGCGGCGCTTTGACCTCTTCCGAAGCGGGCGTGAAACGTATTACGTCTGACGCAACAACTCTCGGTTTGGCCGAAGCGTCGATTGAAGGGCAGCAAGAGTTTCTGACCAAACTTTCAGATAACATTGATGCTGGCGTGGGCTCTATGGTTGACGCCAACATGGAAGAAGAAGCCGCCCGTCTTCAGGCGCTTCAGGTTCAGCAGCAGCTGGCATCGCAGTCCCTGTCGATCGCCAACCAGGCACCGCAGAACATCCTGAGCCTGTTCCGTTAAGGATTAGGGTTTCGGGGCCAGAGCCTAGTACTTTGGCCCCGGTCCAACCGCCTCAGAATTTGCGGTTGGCAGGCAGCAATATATAAAAACAAGGAAGAATTCCTATGGGGCTGGCAGCATACAAACGAACCATTCGCGAGAGCGAAACCCCGCGGCAGATCGAGCGCCGCATTCTGAGCCGCGTCACACATGACCTTGCCGAAAAGGGCCAAGGCTTTGATGCGACTGAGAGCAAGAGCGAGCGGTTGAACATCCTCGCCTCCGGTCTGCGCGACGCAATTTACGAAAATCAACGGTTCTGGTCGGCCCTGCGCTTTGACCTGTCTGAGCCGGAAAACAAGATGCCCGACGGGCTGAAAGCGTCGCTGATCTCCATCGCGCTTTGGGTGGACCGTCACAGCACCGCGCTGATGGCGGGCGAGGGGCGTCTGGCGGGTCTCGTTGAGATCAATGGCAACATTGCCGCCGGTTTGGCCGGGCAGGCCGCGCCGCAGATGCAGGAGGTGTAAGATGCTGAAACTCACCCTTCGCCCCCGTGAGCGTGTCGTCGTGAACGGCTGCGTCATCCGCAACGGCGACCGCCGTCAGGCGCTGACGGTCGAAAACCGCGCCGACATTGTGCGCGAGTCCGATCTGTTGAAGCCGGATGCGGAATCCACGCCTGTTTCCAAGGTCTATTTCTTGGTGCAAACGGCGCTGATCCGTCCCGATACACGCGATCAAATCCTGCCGATGATCCAGCAAGGCTTGGCCGATCTGGCCTGCTGCTTTGGCACTGAAATGCGTATTCGCATCATGGAAGCGGCGAACTTCGTCTCTATGGCCGACTTCTACAAAGCAATGAGCGAGCTGCGCGCGGTGCTCAAATACGAGACCGAGCTGATGCAGCTTCGCCCGGCCCCTCCGGCGCCTAACCATGAGGCCGCGCACGCATGATTTCGCTGGGCGGCATTGGCACGCAGGTGGCGGTTAAGCTGTTTGACGCAACGCGCGACAAACAGCTCGACCTTGCCGCCAGCAACGCCCTGAACGCTCGGCAAATCGCCGCTTTTGAAGAACGTATCGGCAGCATCTCTTCCCCGCAGGAACTGATTGCCGATACGGAAGTCTATACTTTCGTCATGCGGGCCTTCGACCTCGAAGATCAGATCTTTGGCAAGGCGATGATCCGTAAGACGCTGGAAAGCGATATCACCGACAGTTCCGCACTGGTGAACCGCCTCAGCGACCCCAAGATCCGGGACATGTATCAGACTTTGGGTTTCACCCCCGGGGGGGGGAGCAGCGCGAACCTTGATAAGCTCGACTGGCAAGCCGAGATGATCGACCGTTTCAAAGAGCGTTTCGTGTTGAATGCCGCCGGGGAAGACAACGAAGGCGCCCGGATTGCCTTGGAGTTCAAATCCAGAGCCTCTGAAATCAACACTTGGCTCGACGTGTTGAAAGACGAAGACCTCGGTAGTTTCATGCGCCGTGCACTTGGCGTACCGGATGAGGCGATTGGGGTCGATCTCGACCGCCAGATCGCGCTTTTTGAGCAGAAGTTTGACATCGAAAAGCTGAAAGACCCCGCCGAGGTCGACAAGCTCGTCTCGCGGTTCTCGGCGATTTACGATGCGGTAGAGGGCGTCTCGTCATCGTCGAGCACCGTGCTTTCGCTGATGCAGGGGGCCGTCTCTATCGGGCAGGGCAGCACCTTCACGGCCATCACCATCGACATCCCCACGATCACCGGCGGCTACAGCGCGTCGAGCGCCTACCGCTAACCCTCTTTATTCGATGAATTCGTCGTCATCGGCTGCCGAGGGCAGTTCGATCACGCCCTCGTCGGCGAGGGTCTTGGCATATTCCACCATCGCGGCCTGTGCGGCGCGCACGTCGCGGCCCCGGACCGGACCGGTGGCGGCCATCTCGTCCATCAGCATCTGACGCGAGCGTTGCGGCAGACATTCCATTAGGTGATCGCGCTGCTCTTTCTTGGCTCCGCGCATCGCCATGGGCAGGGTGGCCCCATCCAGCCCGCGCATCACCTGCGCCAAGTCCTGCATCGGCAGTTTGAACAGATCGTCAAAGACGAACATACGCTGTTTGATGGCTTGGAAGGCGTCGGGAATACGCGCGTCCAGCGCACCGGAAAGCTCTTCGAAGGCCTGCACATCCAACTGGTTGAACAGATCTGCCATGCGCTGATGCGTCTCGACCGAATTGGTGTGCATCGCGTTCGACAGAATGTCTTGTTTCAACGTCTCTTCGATCTGCTGCATCATGTGCAGCGGCACGGCCTCCATCGCGATCATGCGTTCGGCGATGTCTTGCATCCGCTCAGGGCCGAGCAGCGGCAGCACTTTGGCGGCCACGCTGGTGTCGACGTTGTTGAGGATCGCCGCCGCAGTCTGGTCGTGCTCGCCCTTGAGATAGTTGGCGATCACCGTCTCATCCAGCGCGCCAAAGCCGCGCCACATGGCGTTCTCGCGTTCGCTGTCCTTGAGCCCGGCCATGATGCTGGTCACCTGTTCTTCGGGCATGAACTTGCGCAGCATGGACTCTGCCGTCGACAGCGACCCTACGACCGATCCTGTGCCGCTGACCACCTTTTGAGTGAACTCTTTAAGCACATGTTCCACCACCTCTGCGGGGATCGGGCCAAGGCGGCTCATGGCGCTGGTGATGCGTTCAATCTCGGCGGTGCCGAGCTTTTGCATGAGTTCCGAACCGGTCTGCTCTCCGAGGCAGAGAAAGGTGATGGCCGCCTTGGTGGGACCGTTCAGATCCTCCACCGTGATGGGCTTTCTGCGGGTTTTGGAAAGGGCATTGGTCGACATAGATAAATCCTTTCGGTGCAGGTCAGCCACCGGCAAGCGGCACATAGCTTTCGATCAACGATCCTGCCAGCATGTACCAACCGTCGATCAGCACAAAGAAGATCACCTTGAACGGCAAGGAGATCAACACCGGGGGCAGCATCATCATGCCCGCACTCATCAAGACCGAGGCGATGATAAGGTCGATGGCCACAAAGGGCAGGTAGATCAGAAAGCCGATGGTAAAGGCGCGGCGCAGTTCCGAGATCATGAAGGCCGGAACGAGATGGCGAAAGGTGGCCTCCTCTGCCGAGGCGGGCAGGGGGGTCTCTTCGGCCTCTTCATCCGCCGGGGCAATGCGCAGGAACAGGGCGTAATCCTCGGGCCGGGTGTTGACGTACATAAAGTTTTTGAACGGGGCCGCGATCCGCTCCAGCGCCTGTTCTTCGCCGATGGCGTTTTCCAGCAGCGGCTCGATTCCGGCCTCATAGGCGTCCTCGAACACTGGCTGCATGACGAAGAAGGTCATGAACAGCGCCAGCGAGGTCAGCACGATATTGGGCGGGGTCTGGTTCAGGCCAAGGGCCGAGCGCAGCATCGACAGGACGATGACAAAGCGCGTGAAGCTGGTCATCACCACCAAGAGCCCCGGCGCGATGCTAAGCACGGTGACCAGCGCGATGAACTGAACGATCCGGCCCGACAGATTGGCGTTTTCGTCACTGCCGGGCGCGGTGTCGCCAATCACATCCGACAGCGTGGAGAGAAACCCGCCGTCTTGGGCCATGGCCATGCCGCCGCTGGCGAGAAGCACCAGCAGGGCAAGGCCCATGCGGCCCGACGCATAGCCGCGCAGAGAGGGAAGGTCAGTCAGGGACATAGTCCTTGACGATCTGGGTCAGGGACACGCCAAGCCGGTCTTCGCCGACCTTCACAAGATCGCCGCGCGCCACCAGACGGTCAGAGACCATGAGGTCGACCGGCGCGCCGATTTTGCGGTTCAGCTCTACAATGGAGCCTCGGGTGAGTTCCAGCAGGCGCGAAATCGGCATGCGGGCTTGGCCCAGCACGATCTGCACATCTAGGCCGACGTTCAGCATGGCGTTGATGCCAGCGCCACCGGCCTCGGGGCGGGGGGCAAGGGCGTTGCGCGAGTCTTCAGTGTCGAGTTGCGGGAAGACGCCCACGTCATCGCTGCCTGTACTGGCGGTATTGCCGAAGGCGTCAGCGCGCGGCTGTTCTTGCGCGCCGGGTGTGGCGTCGGGCGGGGTGCCTTTCGCGGCGTTGTTGTCATCTTTGGGCGATTGCAGGTCAGGCTTATCCATTTCCGTCCTTCTCCTTTTGTGCTTTCAGCGCCCGCGCATGGGTGTCGCGCAATTCGGCGAGCAGGCGGTCGCAAATCTTTTTGAACCCGTAATCAAGGCTGCCGTGATCCCATTCCATCCGGGCATCCCCATCGGGCAGGCCGGCATCGGCGCGCAGGTCCAGCACGCCGTCGCATTTGTAGTACACAGCGCGTTGGCGCAGGTCTGGGCCAATCTGGTCAAGCGTGGCGGGCGACAGGCGCACTTTGATCTGGCTCGACCCGATGGCCATTTTCAGCGATTGGGTCACGGTCTTTTTCACCCGCGCGGTCGACAGGCGTTCGATCACCTCGGGCAGGACGATCTCGCAGGTTTGCAGGGTAAAGCCCACGATCTGCGCCATCAGCGCCTCTTGATGGGCCTGCATCGCCTGCGACAGCCGCGCCAGTTCCTGTGCCAGCTTTTCAGCCATCACGGCATGTTCGGCCTGCATGGTCTGATGCATCTCGGCCCGGCCCGCGTCGGCCCCGGCCAGATAGCCTTCGATATGGCCTTGCTTATGGGCCTTTTTGATCTTCGCTTCAATTTCTTCGGGCGTGGGCAGCGCCGGATCCTGCGGCTTGCTCTTGCCGTCTTCGTCGAAGTTTTGCAGCTTGAGGGTTGTGATCACAGATCATCCCCTTCCGACAGCCATTGGCCCAGAACCCGCAGGGCGTCTTCGGTGTTGTCTTCGGCCAGTTCGGCCACGGCGCGCAATTGGCTGTGTTGCACCGCGCCCTCGACCGAAGCAAGTTGCACCATGTCGCGGGGCATCTCGTCCATTGGGCCGAGCACCGCACCGGTCTGGACGCCCGCCGGGGTGGGCAGGCGGTTTGGCGGGGTCTCGTTCTGGGTGCCGCCGGTCAACGCTTTGGGGGCGTTATTCTGCTCAGGACCGTCCAGCAGGCCCGCGTCTGCGCCAGCACCGGCCAGCGCGGGCTTGGGCAGGGTGGCATCCAACACCATGCGCAGCGGGCGCGCGCCCAGCACCATGATGATCGCCACCAGCGCCAAGGCAAAGAGCGAGCGCAGGATGGTCATGGCGTTATCGGCCAGCACCGCGCCCAAGCCACGGCCTGCGGGGCTGCTGAACTCGGAATCGAAATCAAGGAACTGAAGGCTGTCGACCTGCACCTGATCGCCGCGTCCCTGATCAAAACCGATGGCCGTGCTGACCAGTTGGCTCAGACGTTGCATTTCTTCGGGGCTGCGCTCGATATAGCCCTCGGACCCGTCGGGCAGGGTGCCATAGCTGCCGTTCACCAGAACAGCGACCGAGATACGCTCGATATCGCCCGGCTCGCGCACAAGCTCGCTCTGGACCGAGCCGATTTCGTAGTTGATGATCTCGTCGTTCTCGGAGCGGGTGGACTGCCCCGCGCCGCCGCCCGCATCGTCGCGCAGCTCATCGGGGATGTTATTGGCCACATCCACCGTCGCCGCCGCCGGGTCGGTTTCATTGGAGTTGCGCACGCGGGTTTCGATCGACCGCGCCACCTGCTGGGCGGGATCAAACGTGCGGGACACACGCACCTCACGCTCGGTCGTCAGATCGACACTGACCCGCACGCGGGCATTGCCCGGCCCGACGCGGGCGTTGAGAATGGATTCAACCTTTTGCGCCAGTTGCTCTTCGATCATGCTGCGCTGACCTTGGAGGGAGAAGTCAGAGCTGCCGCCTTCATCCTTGGCCAAGATCGTCTCACCCGAGGCCGACAGGACGGTTACGTTCTGCGCTTCCAAATCTGCTACGGCAGAGGCCACCAGAGCCTGGATCGCCTGCGCTTGGCTGCGGGTCATGCTGGCGTTGGCCTGCGAGCGCACGATGACCGAGCCGCTGGCCTCGGCCCGGCTGCGCGAGAAGGCGGCGCGTTCGGGCAGCACCAGATGCACCCGCGCGGCTTTGATGCCGCTGATGGTTTGGATCGACCGGGCCAGCTCGCCTTCCAGTGCGCGCAGCCGGTTCACCTTTTGCATGAAGGAGTTCATCCCCATGCCGGACATATTGTCGAAAATCTCCCAACCCGGCACGCCCTCGCCCGGCAGCCCCGCATCGGCCAGCGCCATGCGGGCACGCGCGATATCGGTCTCGGCCACCGAAATGGTATCGCCATTGCGCGACAGATCGACCGTGAGCCCCGCCTGTTCCAGCGTCTGCATCATCTGCGACGCGGTGCCGGGGCTAAGCTGGCTGTAAACCGGAACATAGGTGGGGGCGAGGATGGTCCGCGCGCCGATAAAGATGGCCGCGGTGATCGCCAGACCGATGCCGCCCAGAAGAGCCAGCCGCTTTGGGCCTAAATCCTTAAGGTTTTCAACGATCTGATTCACGGGCCCTCACTCGATTGGATAGTCCGAGCATTCCCCGCTCGGTCGCCACTATGCAAGCATATATCGGTTTATACTTGCCCGATCCAAAAAATAAACAGGTTTCTGTTGCAATAAAGCTTGTTTGGGGATGTATTTGTTCTTGCATATGGCGCTCCGCGCAGGATCCGATTAAGAGTTGAAGAATGAAAAAGCCTCTTGCTATCCTTGCTGTCGTCTTGCTCTGCCTTCTTGCTGGCGTCGGTGGGGTGACGCTTGCCATCGGCCCTTCGGGGCTTTTGAAAATGGTGGGGCTCGGCGGGGATGAAACCGTCGAGGATACGGTTGAGACCGCTGACAATGCCCATGGTGAGGAAGGCAGCGAAGACGCGCATGGCGAAAAGCCAAAGACCGAGATCAAGATGCCGGTCATGCCTTTCCCCGAGATCATCGTGAACGTCACCGATACCGGGCCGCAGGGCGGGCAGACCAGCCGGTTTCTCAAGCTCAACATGCTGATGGTCTATGACGAAACCGCCGAGGGCGCGGACCGCCTGATCGCGCGTGAGATCTACCTGCGTGACAGCTTCCAAGACTTCCTGCGGCAGTTGCATGTCAGCGACCTGACTGGCAGCTATGGGCTGGCGATGCTGAAGGCCGAACTGCTGCGCCGGGCGCGGGCGGTGGGCCACACTGACGCGCCGCATGAAATACTGATTGCCGATATGGTGGTGCAATGACGATAGCGGATTCCTCCGATGCGCTGAGCCTCGAAGAGACGATGATCCGTCAGGCGCGCGAAAGCTTTCAGCGCCTGCCCACGCTTGAGATCATCATCGACCGTCTGTTGCTGGCTTTGGTGCCCGACCTCAAATCCTATTGCACCGTAGCGCCAGAGATCGAGCTGAGCTCGCTGGAATATATGCCCTATGAGGACGCGATGGAGAGCATTCAGGCGCCCTCGCTCATCGCCATCGCCAATGCCGAAGGCTGGGGCAGCCAGATCGCCTGTGTGGTCGAGCCGGACCTGCTGTTTTCGGTCCTAGAGATCATGCTGGGCGGCCGCCGCGCCACGAGCCAACAGTGGAAGCCCCGCGGGTTGACCGCGATTGAGCAGAAACTGGGCCGCAGACTGGCGGAACTGTCGCTTAAAGGGCTGGCGCATTGCTTGCATGATGTCAGCCCGGTGCAATTCGACATCCAATCGTTGGAGTCCAATCCCCGGTCGGTCATGCTGGCGGCCCCGCGCACCGCGACGGTGCTGGTCCGGATGCATCTGCAGTTCGAAGACCGCAGCGGCCATATGGCCTTGGTGCTGCCCTATGGCACGCTGGATGAGGTCAGCGCGCAATTGGCGCAGCCGTTCCTTGGCGGGCGTTCGCCCACCGACAGCAACGCGCGCAAGGATATGAACAGCCAGATTTCCAGCACCACGGTCACCATCACCGGCGTGCTCCAAGAGGTGACGATCCCGCTGCATGAGGTGCTGGAATGGAAGCCCGGTCAGGTGATTGATCTGGGCATGACGGTCGATACTCCCGTGGTTGGCATGGTGAACGCGCAGCCGATGTTTCAAGCCGCATTTGGCCAGCGCAGCAATGGCGCTTTGGCGCTGCGGGTGATCCAGTCCTTGCTGCCCAAGGAAAGTCAGGAGGACAGCGACGATGATGCCGGCCTTGATTGATATCCTCATCATCGTGCTGCTGGTCGGCACGCTGGTCTATGCCTTTATCCTTGATCGTCGGGTTCGCGCCTTGATGGCGACCCTGAAAGAGATGGAGCCGATGGTCGGGGCTTTTTCGAGCGCCGTCGATCAATCGGCCCGGTCGGTCGAAGACCTGCGCGACCTCAGCACAAGGGTTCAACGCGCCGAGCCGCCTGTGCAGCGTGACGCCCCACAGCACCGCAAAGCCGCCGCGGCTGAACCTACTCCGGCAGGCCAAAGCCCGGCAGAGATGCGCGCCGCGCGCCTGAAGGGGCGTTCCCAAGTGCGCGGGCAGGCGGCGGTGCAGGGCAAATCCGAACTGGTCCGCACCTTTTTCGACATCACCAAGGAGCGTAAGGAATGAGCCGTATCTCCCTACCAAAGATCGCACTGTTTGGCCTTGGCGTCGCTGGCGTGCTCAAACTCACGGTTGAGTTCATGCCGATGATGGCTATCGCCGAGACGCCCAGTGACACACCCCCGGTGCCGGTCGAGCTTGCCGCAGCCCCCGCGCCGCCCAGCTATGACGCCAGCGCCCCGGGCGAAAGCGGCATGTGCGAGCCGAGCCACCTGATCGCCGAGGCCATCGCCGAAGAGCGTGCGCTGCTCAAAGACCAACGCGACACGATTGCCGACCGTGAAGCCAAGCTGGCGCTGGCCGAGCAAAGCCTCAAGGCCGAGCAGACCCGACTTGCCAGCCTGCGCGATGAAATCGGCGCGCAGTTGAAGGTGATCGAAGAGGCCAACAATCAGGACATGACCAAGCTGGTCGAGCTCTACCGCAACATGAAGCCGCAGGTGGCGGCAGGCATCATGGATGAAATCGACGTGGAAACCGCTGTGCAGGTGATCGGTGCCATGCCCGAACGGGACGCCGCGCAGATCATGGGCTCGTTCAGCCTTGTCCGCGCACGGTTGATCACCAAAATCCTGCTGGAACGCTCCAAACTCCCCGCCGACCGCAACCTCGAAGGGCTGCGCCTGCGCTGAGCAGACGGGTTAATCTTCGCGGATCGACGACCCTGCCGGCGGTTTGCGGCGCACGTTGCGGCGCAGGTCCATGACAAAGCCGATGATCTCGGCCACCGCTTGCCAATGCTCCATCGGGATACGGTCATCCACCTCTACCGCCGCGTGAAGCGCGCGGGCCAGCGGGCGGTTTTCGATCATCGGAATATCGTGCTCCTTGGCCAGTTCGCGGATGCGGTGGGCCATCACATCGGCGCCCTTGGCCACGCAGATCGGCACATCATCCACGCCCTGTTCATATTTCAGCGCTACGGCGTAATGGGTCGGGTTGGTCAGGACCACGCTGGCGCCCGGGATCGCCTGCGCGATGCGCTGGCGTGCGCGAGCGCGGCGCAATTCGGCCCGGCGGCCTTTGATCTGCGGATCGCCCTCGCTGTCCTTATGCTCGTCGCGGATTTCCTTGAGGCTCATCATCTGCTTCTTCTTCCACTGCGCGCGTTTCCAAATGATGTCGGCAATGGCAATGGGGACGAGGAAGGTGGTCGTTACAAGGAAAATCCAGCGCACCTTTTGCAAAGTGGCATCAAGTAAAGTCTCAGGCACAAAGGCCTGCGTCTGACCCAGAGACTGCGCAATATCCCGCACGGCCCAGACGGTGATAAAGCCGATCACCAGCACCTTGGCGGTGTTCTTGGCGAATTCGACAAAGGCATCGGCGGAGAACAGGCGCTTGAAGCCCGAGAGGGGGTTTAGTTTCGATATCTTCGGTTTGATCCGCTCGGCTGAAACCACCGTCTCGCCTTGAATCAGCACTCCGAAAAGCGCTGCCAACACCATAATTCCGACTACGGGCATCATCGCCAGCCCCACCGTAAAGCCCAGCGATTTAAGGACACCGCCGGCTTCAACCAATCCGGTGCCGCCGGTGCCGATCGCTGTCACACCTGCGCCCAGAAGCGGGCGTTGCAGCGCGTCGACAATGCCGCCAATCGAACTGGGCAGCACGAAGATCAGGATCATCAGCAGGGCAAAAACCAGCATCGCCGTGCCGGTCTCACGCGATTGGGGCACGTCGCCTTTCTTGCGCGCGTCGCGGAGCTTTTTCTCCGTCGGCTCTTCGGTCTTACTGCTCTTGTCCTCTTCCGACATGGCCTAGAACCCGTAGGTGGTGAGCCATTCCGCGAATGGCTCCAAAAACCCGCGCATCATGGTCGGAACCGCCAGCACCATCAAGGCCAGCCCGGCGGCGATCAGCAAAGGCTGCGCGATAAAGAAGACCTGAAGGCTCGCCATCATGCGGTTCGCCAGACCCATCCCGACGTTCAGCACCAGACCCGCCACATAGAAAGGCGCGGCGATGGACAGCCCAAGATACAGGCTGACCTGCGTCGCGCGGGCAAACTGATCGGTAAGATCGGCCAGCATGAAGGTGCCGGGGATGAAAACCTGATAGGACATCAGAAGCGATTCAATAATCAGGTGGTGCAGGTCAGTGATGAAAATCAGCGCCGTGGCCCCGATGAGCAGCATCGTGGCCATGCTCGTTGCCCCCTCAAAGGCCCCAATGTTGGGTGCCAAGGCGTTGGCCAGCCCCGACATCAAGGCCATCTGATAGCCTGCAAATTGCAGCGCCGAGAGCAGCGTGCGCGCCACCAGCCCGATCCACAGCCCCACGGTGATTTCCGAGCCAAAGATCAACAACAGGGCACCGGGGCGATCTTCGGCCACCGGGCCAAGGCCCGTAACCGGATAAAGTGCAGCACTCAGGATCAGACCAAAGAATAACCGATGCCGCGTCGGGACAGAGGTTTCCGCAAAACCCGGCATGAACAAAAGCGCGCTGCCGATGCGGGCGAAGACGACGAAGTATCCCATCAGCGCGTCGGTCAAAAGGGCAGAGAGGTCCATCTCTAGCCCCCGATGGTGGCGACGGTCCGCAGTGACACCTTGCGGTGGATTTCGGCGTTGGAAATGACCGGCGTCATCGGGCTGACCCGCTCTAACATGGAGCGCACATAGGACCGCGCCTCGGGGTTCACCATCAGCGCGGGCCAGCTGTCCTCAGAGGCGAAGCGCTGGATCTGCTGGCGGGCTTGCAGCACGAATTCCTGCACCCGTTTGGGGGACATGACGAATGTGCGGTCATCACCGACCATCTTGACCGCGTCAATGAATTCGGCCTCCCATGACGGCGACAGGGTGATGACGGGCACAAATCCCTGACCATCGGACAGGCCTTGGCAAATCTGGCTCGACAGGCGGCGGCGCACGTTTTCCAGCACCAGCGCGGGCTTGCTAGTCTGTCGTGTGGCCTCGGCCATGGCCTCAACGATCAGAGGCAGGTTGCGGATCGACACACGCTCCAGCAGCAGTTCCTGCAAGACCTGCTGCACCAGAATGGCGGGGGAGGGGACGGGTAGATCGTTGACCAGCTTTTGATAGTTCCGGTCCAGCCCCTCAATCGCCTCTTTTGCCGAGCCGTAGGTGAGCAGTTCGGACATGTTTTCCTTGACCACTTCGGTCAAATGCGTGGTGATCACGCTTTCGGGGTCCACCACCGTATAACCCTGCGCCTCGGCCTGATCGGCGACCTTGCTGTCGACCCAAAGCGCGTCCAGCCCGAAGGTCGGCTCGCGCGTGGCCTCGCCCGGCAGTTGCAGTGGCGCGCCTTCGGGGTTGATCACCATCATCTGATTGGCGCGGATGTCGCCCTTGGCCACATCAACGCCGTGGATTTGGAAAGAGTAGCTGTTGATCGGCAGGCTCACGTCATCCTTGATCCGCACCGAGGGCATGGGGAAACCGAACTCTTCAGCGAAATGTTTGCGCAGGGATTTGATCTTGCTCGGCAGCACCGCGTCGGGGCGGTTGGCCAGCGCCACCAGGCCTTCGCCCAGCACCAGCCGCAACTCGTCGAGGTGCATGGGGTTGGCATCGACCTCCGGCATGTCCTGCTTTTTCTGTGCCTCTGCATCAGCCTGCGCCTTGGCCTCTGCCGCCTCTGCCGCGCCGCGCTGGATCACCACGCCCAAGCCCACCATGGCAGCGGCCAGAAGGGCGAAGACCAGCAGCGGAAAGCCCGGCAAAAGGCCGATGCCGAACAGCAGCAAAGCCGCCATGTAAAGCGCCTTGGGGAAGTTCGACAGCTGGTCAAAGACCGCCTCGTTCGCCGCGCCACGCGTGCCGCCTTTGGTCACGATCAGACCGGCCGCCAGCGACACCACCAGCGCCGGAATTTGGCTCACCAGCCCGTCCCCGATGGTCAGCGAGGTAAAGACGTTAAACGCATCGCCCACGCCCATGCCGCGCTGCACGACACCGATCAAGATGCCACCAATGACATTGATCAGCGTGATAATGAGCCCTGCCACCGCATCGCCGCGCACGAATTTCGAGGCACCGTCCATCGCCCCGAAAAACGCGCTTTCGTCTTCCAGTTCCTTACGGCGGCGACGGGCCTCATCCTCGTCGATCAGCCCCGCGCCCATATCGGCATCGATCGCCATCTGCTTGCCCGGCATTGCATCCAGCGAGAAGCGGGCGGCGACTTCGGCGATACGGGTCGAACCCTTTGTAATCACGACGAAGTTGATGATCACGAGGATGGCAAAGATCACCACGCCGATGACGAAATTGCCCGCCACGATGAACTTGGAGAAGCCCTGGATCACATCGCCCGCGGCGTGCAGACCGGCATGGCCTTCGCTAAGGATTAGCCGGGTTGAGGCCACGTTGAGCGACAGGCGTAACATGGTCGTGACCAGCAGCAGCGTCGGGAAGGAGTTGAACTGCAACGGTGAGGGGATCCAGAGCGCCACCATGAAAATCAGCACGCTCAGCGACAGTGATAGCGCGAGCCCGAAATCGAGCAAGATCGGCGGCAGCGGCAAGAACAGAACCGCCAGCACCAGCGCCATGCCAACGGCAAAGCTGACGTCTTTATTTGCGCCAAACATGCGCCATTGCGGCATTATGGAGTTCGGTTTCGTGCTCATCCCGCATCCTCCGCGTGGACGGTGGTGAACTGTGGCAGGACGGGCTGCATCTCATGGGCTGAATAAAGCGACCGGCGCGCGTTCTCGGCCCCGCCGATCTGCGCACCCCAAGTGGCCTTGGCCGCCAACCGGTCATAGCTGCCCGAGGTGCTGCGGGGCGTCTTGCGCGGACGCGATGCGACGGGGCTGGCACTGGCCAGCGCCTGAAACTCCGGCAGCCGCGCATTGGCGGCAGAGATGTTCTTTTGCAGACGGTCAAGGTAGGTGTCGCGGTACTCAGGCTCGAATGAATGGTACGACCCCGCGGCCTGCATCCAACTTCCCGTGCGGCGGTGCAACCGTTTGAGGAAACGCGCGGCGTAATCTACGTTCACGCGCGGATCGAACCCTTGGGCGGGGTTGTCGAAAGCATCCGGGTGCCAGCGCATGTTGATCTGCATACAGCCCACGTCGATAGAGCGGATGCCACTCGCCTGCCGCTCTGCGATCCAATCAAGCGCGGCGTTGCGGCTGTCGAACAGCCGCCCTTCGCCCGCCGCGTTGACCGCGTAGGGCCAGACGGTGAAATGCCCGTTGCGCCGGGTGCCCGCCTCTTGCAGGCCGATGGCCAGCAGCAGGTTATCTGGAATGCCATGCCGCGTTTGCGCCGCCAGAATTTCGCGGATGCAGACGCCTTCGGGCCCGCCTTTGGCGGCCAGCGTCCGGGCTGTCTTGGTCACCGCGTTTTTCTGCGATGGCTCATAGAACGACCCCCAGCCTTGGGCGAGGGCAGGGGTCGCAAGCACCGCCCCCAGCAGCGCCGCACGGGCCATATGCCAAAGCGCTCTCACAGCCCACCGTTCTGCACGAGGTCAAAGACCGTATCTGACAGGTTCTTCAGCGTGGCATACATGAACGGCGTCGCGGCCAGCAGGGTGACAAAGATCATCACGATCTTGGGCACGAAGGTCAGCGTCATTTCTTGAATTTGCGTGAGCGCTTGGAAAAACGCGATCACCAGACCAATCGCCAGCGCCACCCCCAGCACCGGACCCGAGGCCAAAAGCACGGCCCAGACGGTAGCAGAGATGATGTCATAGGTCTGGGTTTCGGTCATGGCCTAGATCGGCATCCGCAAGATTTCCTGATAGGCTTCGACAAAGCGGTCGCGCACCGACACGGCGACTTTGACGGTGGATTCCATCGCCAACATGGCTTCGACCACCTGCTGGGTATCCGCCTCACCGCGCAGCCCGGCCTGGGCCACGGCTTCGCCCTCGCGCACTGTTTCCAGCGCGTTTTCCGAGGCTTGCTGCACCATATTGGTGAAGCTATTGGCGCTGGCGCCCGCCTCTTCGGCGATGGCTTCGCCCTTTTGGCCGGTCAGCGATTGCGAGGTGCGATAGGCACCGCGAACCGCGGCGGTCGAGATCAGGGAGGCGGGATCGCTCATCTCAGGTTACCTCACTTCAGCAGGTCGAGCATCTGACCGCGCATCCGGCGGCCTGACTCGAACATGTTCATATTGGCCTCGTAGTTGCGCGAGGCCTCGCGCATGTTGGCCATCTCAATGATGGGATCGACGTTGGGCCGATTGACATAGCCGGTGTCATCCGCTGCTGGATGCGACGGGTCATAATCGCGGCGAAAGGGGGATTGGTCGCGCCCGATGCGGTCAACCTCAACGAGTGATCCGCCGCCGTTACGGTCAATCAACTCGGAAAAGCTGATGGTCTTGCGGCGGAACGGGTCGGCGCCCGGCGTGGTGCCCGTGGAATCGGCGTTGGCCACGTTTTCCGAGATCACCCGCAAACGCGCGGTCTGCGCGGTCATCCCGCTGGCGGCGATTTTGGCGATAGACTGAAGCGGATCCATGCGTTTTCCTTACCTGTTCCCGGTGACGGCCATGGTGAGCAAGTCATAGCTTTTGCGGTAAAGCTGTGCTGCCAACCTGTAATGGTCACCGATCTCGGCGGCCTTCACGGCCTGTTCTTCGAGGTTTACGGTATTGCCATCCAGCGTGGTGCCAATGGCGCTGCGATCCGTCACCTCACGCACGCCGGGCGTTCCTTGGGCGACACCGGTGAAATGCTTGTCATGGGTCGTCACCAGCCCTTTATCGCGCGACAGCTCTCCGCTCAGCATCGATTCAAAGGACGATACATCCCGTGCTTTGAAGTTCGGTGTCGACGCATTGGCGACGTTTTCAGACACGACCTTTTGCCGGGCCGAAAGCCACTGCATCCGGTCCGAAGCGAGTCCAAGAATAGAAAGATTAGACAAGTTCATTTTTTTGCCTATAGCCTGTTTAATCCTTGTATAGTAAATATTAGCTTGCTCTCCTAGAGGAAATTTATCCATGCAGACACTCTTTTCCGAGCTGACAAGCTTTGCCCGCGAAGCGGGCGAGGCCGAGATCACCGGCGAAGTGCGCGCGATCACCGGCATTACCCTGACCGCCGTGGGGCTGGAGCGGGTGCTGGGCATCGGCGAGCGCTGCATCGTGCATGGCTCTGACGGGCCGGTTCATGCCGAGGTCGTGGGCCTTGGCACCCATGGCACCGAATTGCTCCCCTTCGGCTCATGGCGCGGGGTGGCGGCGGGCGACCGGGTGGAGGTCGCGGTTGGCCGCGATGTGATCCGCCCGGACGAAAGCTGGAAGGGCCGTGTCATCAGCGCCTCTGCTGCACCACTTGATGGAAAGGGGCATCTGCCCGAGGGCAACGAGCCCCGCCCGCTGCGCGCCGCCCCGCCGGGTGCGTTCGACCGCAAACGCATCGGCCCGAAACTGGCGACCCATGTACGCGCGCTCGATGTCTTTACCCCGCTTTGCCAAGGTCAGCGCTTGGGCATTTTTGCGGGGTCTGGTGTGGGTAAATCGACGCTGATGGCCATGCTGGCACGCTATACGGACTGTGACGTGGTGGTTATGGCGCTGGTCGGCGAACGGGGCCGTGAGGTGCAGGATTTTATCTCGACCGACCTTGGCCCCGAAGGGATGGAGAAAGCGGTGCTGGTGGTCGCCACCGGAGATGAGCCACCGCTGACCCGCCGCCAAGCCGCTTGGACCGCCATGGCCGTGGCCGAGCATTTCCGCGATCAGGGCCAGCACGTGCTGCTCTTGATGGACAGCGTAACCCGCTTCGCCATGGCGCAACGAGAAATCGGCCTCGCCTCGCGCGAACCACCCACCGCCAAGGGCTATCCGCCGACGGTGTTCTCGGAGCTTCCGCAGATGTTGGAACGCGCCGGGCCGGGGCCGGTAGGCAAGGGCGACATCACCGCGATTTTCACCGTTCTGGTGGATGGGGATGACATGAATGACCCCATCGCCGACGCCGTGCGCGGGATCACGGATGGGCATATCGTGCTGGACCGCAAGATTGCTGAAAAGGGGCGCTATCCGGCGATTGACCTGTTGGCATCGGTCTCGCGGACGTTGCCGGATTGCCACAGTGATGTGGAGTATACGTTGCTCACCGCCGCCCATAAGGCGCTCGCGGCCCATGCCGATATGGAAGAATTGATCCGCATCGGCGCCTACCGCAGCGGCAGTAATCCCGAACTGGACCGCGCGATTGCATTCGCTGGGCCGTGCGAGACATTCCTTAGCCAGCGCAAGGCCGAGCACACCCCGCCGCAGTCCTCATTTGCTGAGGTGGCAGGGATGCTCGACCGGGCCGGGATCAGCCCCGGCTGATACCGCCTATTGCAGGCGACGCAGCAGATCGACCGAAGGCTCGCCCGTCGCAGGCAGGCCCACGCTGGCCTGATAGGCGCTGATCGCCTTGCGGCTGTTTGGCCCGATCACCCCATCGGTGCCATCGGTATCAAACCCCCGCGCGGTCAGCCGCTGTTGCAGCGCCATACGGTCGTCCTTGGTCAGCCCGTTTGCATCGGGGGGGAAGCTGCCGCGCAGCGGTCCGCCCCCGGCGATGCGGTCCGCCAGATGGCCCACGCCAATCGCGTAGCTGTCGGAGTTGTTGTAGCGTTTCAGTGCCCGGAAGTTGCTGGTTACCACAAACTGCGGCCCGCCTGCCTGTGGCTGGATCACGGACCCGGCGCTGGCGGGGATGCTGCCCACTTCGCCGCCCCATTTCACGCCGCGCGTCCAGCCGTTGCGCGACAGATACGCGGCGGTCGAGGCTAGTGCATCGCTGGGGTCTTCCGACCAGATGTCGCGCCGGCCATCGCCGGTGAAATCCACCGCAAAGGCTTGATAGGAGGTGGGAATAAACTGCGTATGCCCCATGGCCCCGGCCCAAGACCCGGTGAGGCGGTCCGCGCTGATGTCGCCGTTTTGCAGGATTTTTAACGCCGCGATCAGCTGCTTTTCAAAGAACGCCCCGCGCCGCCCGTCAAAGGCCAGCGTCGAAGTGGCCGAAACGACAGGTACATTCCCGCGCCGCTCCCCGAAATAGCTCTCCAGCCCCCAAACCGCCGCGACGATCTCTGCCGCCACACCGTAGCGGTTCTCAATCGCGCTCAGCGTACTGCGGTGCCGTGCAAAGGCTGCGCGCCCCTTTGATACACGCTCGTCCGAGGCCGCGATGGCGAGGTAGTCTTCCAAGCTGCGGCTGAATTCTGTCTGGTTACGGTCCCGTTTCACGACGCCGGGCAGGTAGCCCGCGCCGCGAAACCCTTGAGCCAAGGTGTTGGCGGAAATCCCTTGTGCCGAGGCACGGCCCTTAAACGCCGCGACCCAAGCATCATAGCCTGCATTGGGCACCGGGCGCAGATCGTCCGGCACCCCCGCCGCCGCTGCAGGGCCAAGCGCCCCGCCTCCCGTTGAGCAGGCCGAGGTCAGCCCCAGAGCGGCGAGGCCGAATGCGAATGTTCTGCGTGAATGTCTCATAAATCCTGCCTGTCGCTGCATTGTTGCGTTTTTCGCAGCATATCGCAGGCAGGTCACCCGACAAGGCGGGATCGCCAAGATGGCAAGGCTTCGCCGAGGAATCCTTGGCCCTTGGGCTTATTGTCCGGGCTGGAACAAGGGCACGGTCGACATCGACATCTTGGCCGAGCCGTCCTGCACCTGCTGGCTGTGACTGATGTAGATTAATGTATTGTTCTCTTGGTCGAAAATCCGCTTCACCCGCAGCGTTTTGAAGATGATCGAGCGGCGTTCGCTAAAGACATTCTCGCCTTCATCATCCATCTCGATATCGCCAACTTCAATCGGGCCGGTCTGGCGGCAAGAAATGGAGGAGTTCGACGGGTCTTCGAACCAGTTGCCCTTTTGCAGCCGGTCAATCAAACCGCGTTCGAAATAGGCCAGATGACAGGTCACGCCCTTGACCTTGGGGTCGGCCACGGCTTCGACGATGATGTCATTGCCCAACCAGTCCACATCGACGTTCCCAACCTGTTCGGCAGGGGCGGCAGTGGCGAAAAGGCAGGCGGAAAGGGCGGCGGCGCGCGCGAATATCTTGTTCATGGCAGGCAAACGCGCGACGGGCAGGGCGGTTCCCTAGGCTCCGCCGAATTTTCGACAGTCTCTACCGCCGCTCTGCCAAGGCGCAAACGGCTTCGTGCTGGCTTAGAAAGACCTTGCCGGTGAGGTCGTCCAAGAAGTGGCTGCGCTTCAGCCTGTCCATCACGGGGCCTTTGACCTCGCTCAGGTGTAGCCGTATATCGGCATCCCGCAGCCGGGTATTGATCGCCTCAAGCGATTCAAGCGCCGACAGGTCGATCTCATTCACCGCCGGGAACATCAGGACTACATCGGTCAGTTCGGGCTTTTCGGCGGCATGGCGTGCCAGTTGGTCCTCTAAGTAGCGTGCGTTAGGGAAGTAGAGGCTCTCGTCCACCCGCAGCGACAGCACATGGGGCTGGGTCTCAACTTCATGGCGCAAGACATTGCGGAAATGCTCAGTCCCCGGCACCCGGCCCACCACGGCCATATGCGGGCGCGAGGTCTTATAAAGATGCACAAGGATCGAGGTGATGACCCCTGCGCTTACGCCCGCTTCCACGCCGAAGACCAGCGTCAGCAGGATCGTCACGCTCACGGCGGCGAAATCGGCATGGCTGAAGGCCCACGCGCGTTTGAGGATTGAGAAATCAACGAGGCTCAGCACCGCGACGATGATCGTGGCGGCCAGCGTGGCTTTGGGCAGGAAATAGATCAGCGGCGTGAGAAACAGCGCCGCGAGCGCGAGCCCTACGGCGGTGAAGGCCCCCGCGGCGGGCGTCTCGGCCCCCGCGTCAAAGTTCACCACAGAGCGAGAGAAGCCCCCGGTGACCGGAAAGCCCCCGGTGAAGGCCGCGCCAAGGTTCGCACTGCCCAGACCGATGAGTTCTTGATCCGGATCGATGCGCTGGCGTTTCTTGGCGGCCAATGTCTGCGCCACACTGATGCTTTCCACAAAGCCGATAATCGAAATCAGCAGCGCGGGGATGAACAGCTGCGACAGCAGGTCGGGCGAGAAGGAAGGCAGCGTGAGCGGCGGCAGGCTTTGCGGCACTTCGCCCACGATGGCCACGCCGCGGCTGCCCAGATCAAAGGCCCAGACCGCCAGCGTGGTGCCGACGATCGCCAGCACTGGCCCCGTTTTGGCTCCGATATCGGCCAAGCGTGGCCCCAGCCCCATACGCAAGAGCAAGGGCTTAAGCCCGCCCCGCACCCAGAACAGGAAAGCCGTCGCGGTAACGCCCAGCAGAAGGGTGATGGGGTTCACCTCCCCCAGATCCGCCCAAAGGCTGGCGAGGATTTCGACCAGCGTATGGCCTTCGCCTTCGATCCCCAGAATATGACGCAATTGGCTGGCGGCAATCAGGATGCCCGAGGCAGTGATGAACCCCGCGATCACAGGGTGAGACAGAAAATTCGCCAGAAAGCCCAGCCGGAACAGCCCGAGCGCTAACAGCATTGCGCCGGATAGAAACGCCAGCGTCAGCGCCGCCGTGACATAGCCCGCCGTGCCCGCTTCGGCGATATTGCCCACCGCCGCTGCTGTCATCAGTGACACCACGGCCACTGGCCCCACCGCCAGTGCGCGGCTGGTGCCGAAGATGGCATAAAGCACGATCGGCGCGATGGAGGCGTAGATGCCAGCCTCGGGCGGCATCCCTGCCAGCAGCGCATAGGCCAGCGATTGCGGGATCAACATGATGGTGACGATCACCGCCGCCACCAAATCTCTGGTGAATTGGCCACGGTCATAGCGGCGCCCCCAGTCGAGGATCGGCAGATATTGCGCAAGGGGCCGCAGGGTCATGTAAGGCAATCCGTCAAGGGGAAGGGGCCGCCCCGAAGGGCCGCCCGGTCTGGTTTAGTCGAAACGGTTAACCGGCAGTTTCAGGTAGTGGTTGCCGTCATCCTCGGCATCGGGCAGGCGCCCGCCGCGCAGGTTGATCTGCAAGGCCGCAAGGATCCGATTGGGTAGCGAAAGCGTCGCGTCTCGCTTCTGGCGGCGCTCGATATAGTCCTCGCGCTTGGTGCCGTCCTTGACGTGGATGTTCTTGGCCTTGTGCTCATCAACCGTGGCTTCCCACGTCGGTTCCTTGCGGTCATCCGTGCCATAGTCATGGCCGATGTAAAGCCGTGTGTCGCCGGGCAGGGCGAGGATGTCTTGGATCGAATCCCAAAGCTCTGCCGTTTTGCCCCCCGGAAAATCCGACCGCGAGGTGCCTGCATCGGGCTGCATCAATGTGTCATGCACGAAAGCCGCATCGCCGCAGACGTAAGTGATCGACCCCAGCGTGTGACCGGGCGACAGCATCACTTTGGCGTCCAATTCACCGATCTTAAACGTCTCGCCTTCTTCAAACAGATGATCAAAATCGCGGTCGGGGTCAAAGGCGTTCGGCAGGTTGTAGAGGTCCGCCCAAATCTTGGCGATCTCAGGCACCAGCGCACCGATGGCATTGGGCGCGCCAGTTCGTTCTTTCAGATGGGCAGAAGCCATGACGTGGTCCGCATGGGGATGCGTATCAAGCACCCATTCCACGCTCAGGCCGTGCTCTTTCACAAGGTCCAAGACCTGATCCATGCTTTCGGTGCTGAACTTGTAGTTCTTCGGGTCAAAGTTCCAGACTACGTCAATCAGCGCGGCCTTCTTGGTCGCCGGATCGGCGCAGATGTATTGGATCGAGCCTGTGTCGGGCTCATAGATGCCCCAGACATCGGGGCTGCCCGCACCGGTTGAAGGGGAATGGCGCACGACGGGTGTATTCAGAGGGTCGCTCATCAGGCAGGTCCTTTCTTGGTTTTGGTCATCAAATCAGGGGTGTGGCGGGCGATCCACATGCCGCCCAGCATGAAGGGCACAAAGATCAACGTGCCGCTGGCCGCCAAGGGCAAGGCGGTCAGCGCAGGGCCGGGGCAGAAGCCGCCCAAGCCCCAGCCCACGCCAAAGATCGCAGCACCGGTCAGCAGTTTGGGCTCAAGATCGTTGCGGGTGGGGACGCGGAATGTGCTGTCGAAATAGGGGGTCTGACGGCTGCGGAACAGCCATGCAAAGCCCGGTGCGGTCACGGCGATGGCACCGCCCATGACAAAGGCGAGGCTGGGATCCCACGTGCCAAAGACATCAAGAAAGTTCAGCACCTTGGCAGGGTCCGCCATGCCAGAGACGATAAGGCCGATGCCAAAGACGAGGCCGGAGAGGAGGGCGAATATCTGTTTCATATCACGCCCCTAACACATGCCGCATGACGAAGACCGTCACAAAGGCCGTTGCCATGAAGGTCACCGTTGCCACGATCGACCGCGCCGAGCCACGGCTGATGCCGCAGACCCCATGGCCCGAGGTACACCCATTGCCATAGGTCGCGCCAAAGCCGACCAGCAGCCCGGCCAGAGCCATCAAAAGCGGGTTCGAAGGCACCCATTGTTGCGGCCAGCCGCCCGAGACAATCAACCAAAGCGGCGCTGCCAGCAAAAGCCCCAGCACGAAAAAGAACGAAACGCCCCGCGCTTCGCCGTCACTGCTGCGCGCAAATAGCCGTGAGGTCAGCCCGCTGATGCCCGCGATGCGCCCGTTCGTCGCCATCAGCAGCACCGCCGAGGCCCCGATCAATGCGCCGCCGCCCAGCGACAGCCAAGGTGTGAATTCGGTTTCCATCTCTCAACTCCTTACGCGCCCGCCTTGGCGGCTGGCTTGTCTCAGACTGCTGTTCAGTATATATTACCAATTCATAATATTCAATGATGCTAATATGAAAAACTCGGACGATTTCTTGGACGGTGACATTGCCGGAGCGGCTGCCCTGATGACGATGCTCGCATCGGAAGCGCGGTTGCAGATCTTGTGCCGGCTGCTGGGCGGAGAGCGTTCGGTTGGGGATTTGGCGCAGGCCTGCGGGTTGTCGCAATCCACCATGTCACAGCAGCTTAAAAAGCTGAAAGAAGCGGGGCTTGTGGACAGTCGCCGCGCGGGGCAGACGATCTTTTACCGGGTCAAAGGGCAGGAGGCCGTGGCCGTTCTGGAAACGCTGCACGGCCTCTACTGCGCGCAAAAATAATGCGCCCGGTAAAACCGGACGCCTCTTTCACGCTTTGCGATCCGCGTAGGATTTGACGAACTGGCCGATCTTCTCTTCGGTCAGGTCAATGCCGCGCGCTTTGCCTTCTTGCAGGGCCGTGTCACCGTCCCATCCCTTGTCTGCCGCAAGGGCCATCAGCGTCATCGCCCCGGCCCGTTTGCCCGAGGCGCAGTGCAGGAACACCGGCTGCGGCAGGTCGTCCAGTGACTTGCGAAATTCGTCCACCGTCTCGGGGCCAAGCGTATCCGGCGTGACCGGATGGTGCAGGTAGTTCAACCCCAGCTTCTCGGCCACCAAGCGCTCTTCATCGGGGGAGAGGCCGCCTTTTTCATCCGAGGCGCGGAAGTTCACCACTGTTTTCATCCCGGCCGAAGCCGCCTGTTCCAGTGCTTTGGCGTCCGGCGTGAACAGGGCCACGTTATGGGCGGGGTCGATGGTCGCGATCTTTTGGCTGTCGTCGGTCATTCTGGCCTCCTTCTCTGCGCGGGCGATATTGCCGCGCGCGATGGTTTCAGCAGCACAACACCAGATCGACGCAACTGTTCCCTGCGCAGAAGGCGGGCAGCGAGGGATTGCTTTATCCGAGCATTAAAGTCAGGATTGTCACCGCTGACCGATTTTGCTAGGCAGCACAAAGAAATTCCGCTTGGCGTGACAGCTGCTTTGACGATTCTGCCCAGCCGTGGCAGGCGCCCCAGCAGCGCGCCGTGATCAAAGATAAATCCATCGGGAGCCACCCCCATGCCGCATTTTCGTTCCGCGTTCCTCGCGGCCCTGTCCCTGTCCTTTGGCCAAGGCGCCGCCGCCGAGACGCCTGCCGCCGTAGCGGCGACTGCGGCCCCCTCGCTCAAGGTCGAGTTGAACGCCGCCGACACGACGGAGGCCAATTGCAAGCTGACCTTTCTCATTACGAACGACCTCTCCGCGCCCTTGGACAAAGCCGTCTATGAAACCGTGCTGTTCGACCGCGAAGGCACCGTGAACCGGCTGACCCTTTTTGACTTTGGTCAATTGCCCGTTGGCCGCCCGCGCGTGCGCCAATTCGTGGTGCCGCAGACCACCTGCGAAAATCTTGGCCGTATCCTCTTTAACGGTGCGCAAAGCTGCGAAGGCGCGGGGATCGCGGCGGGCACCTGCGAAAACGCGCTGGCCCCGGCAACCCGGACCGAGATCGAGGTGCTGGGCTGATGAATCAACTGGATGAACTGCTGACCCCTCTGCGGGGCATTGCCGAAACCGGTGGCCCGGTTGTGGTAATCCTCATGGCCGTGGCGGTGCTGACCCTCGCCGTGGCACTTTATAAAACATGGCAGTTCCGCGCCGCCGCCGTGGGCCGTCACCGGGCGCTTTCAGAAGCGGTAAATGCTTGGGAGCGCGGCGATGCCGCCGCTGCACGCTCAGCGCTGGGCCGGTCGAAAAGCTACCTCGCCCCGGTGATCGAACTGGCCATGTCTACGCCCGACGCGGGCGCTTCGCGCTTGCAGGCCGAGGCCGAGTTGCGCTTTGCCAAGCTGGAGCGCGGCTTTCGCCTGCTCGATTCCGTGGCGCAGCTTGCCCCGCTCTTGGGCCTCTTTGGCACGGTTCTGGGCATGATCGAAGCCTTCCGCGCCTTGCAAGACGCAGGGTCGCAGGTGGATCCTTCGATCCTCGCGGGGGGCATCTGGGTGGCGCTTCTGACCACTGCGGTGGGCCTCGTCGTTGCCATGCCGACCGCGCTGGTGCTCAGCTGGCTGGAGCAGCGGATGGAGACCGAGCGCGTCATCGCCGACAAGGCGATCCTCACCGTGCTGCACCCCGGCCAGAACGCGGCCCCCGCCGCCACACCTGCCGCGACCCAATTTGCCGCCGCCGCGCCCCGGCCAGCCCATGGCTAGGCCACGCCGGCGGCGCAACCGCCTCTCCATGACCTCTCTGATCGACGTGATCTTTCTGCTGTTGTTGTTCTTCATGCTAACCTCGACCTTCTCAAAATTTGCCGAGATCGAATTGGCCGCAGCGACATCCGGGGCAGGGGCCGAGACGGGGGCGAAACCCTATTTCCTGCAACTGACCACCGAGGGGCTGCGCCTCAACGGCGATGCGCTGGCGCTCGACGCGCTGACCGCCAGCCCCTTGGCCGAGGCCGAGAAGGGCACGCCGCTACTGGTCTCGCTCGGGGCCGAGGTCGAGGCGCAGGCGCTGGCCGATCTGCTCATCGCGCTGCGCGCCCTGCCGGGGCTCAGCGTCTCGGTTTTGGAGGGCTGACCATGCGACCCATCGCCAAGGCCAAACCGCAACGCGAACCGACCATCGCGCTGATCAACATCGTCTTTCTGATGCTGGTCTTCTTCATGGTCGCGGGCACCCTGTCGCAGCCGCTGGATTCCGATCTGAACCTCGTGGAAACCCGTGAGCTTGAGGGCCGCGCGCCGCCCAATGCGCTGGTGGTCCATGCCGATGGCCGCATGACATTCGCAGGCCAAGACCGCGCCAACGTGGCTGAATTCATCGACGCGCTGCCCGAAGAAGAGCGCGATACCGTGCGGCTGCTGCCTGACCGCGCGCTGCCTGCCCGCCGCCTTGTGGAACTGACCCGCGAGCTGCGTGGCGCGGGGGCAGAGCGCGTCATGCTTGTCACCGAAAGGGCGCTGCAATGATCCCCCGTTCTGGTCTCGCTAAAACACTTTCCATCGGCGTCGCGGCCAGCCTCGTCGTGGGCGTGTCGCAACTGGCGCAAATTGACGACAGCGCCAAGATCGCGGGCGGCGGAGCGCCCGCCGCGGCCCAGCTTGGCACCCGGTTTGAGGATATGGCCGTCGGCACGCTAGAGGCCGAACCGGTGGAAGATATCACGCCGACCCCCGAGCCCGAACCCTTGGAGGCCGCCGAGGCGCTGCCGCCGACCTCCGCGCCAACGGTTACGCCCACGCCCGCCGCCGAGCCAATGCAAGCGGTGAAGGCAGAGCCCATGCCTGTGGCCCCACCTCCCGCCACTGCGGCGCAGACACCCGTCTTGCCTGCCCTGACCCCGGTCGAAACCCCGCCCGAGACCACCAGCGCCACGCCGACCATCACAGCCGCGGCCCCGGTGCCCCCGGTCGAAACCCTCACCGCCGAGGCCGAGGATGACGCGCCACGCCTGTCGCAGCGCCCGCAGCGCCGCGACCCCGAGCGCGCCGCCGAGGCCGCCAAGAAGGCCAAGCCCAAGCCGCAGCCGAAACCCAAGCCCAAGCAGACCACGCGCGGCAATGCGAAGCGCGACAACACCAAGGGCGCGCAGACCGCCGCCCGTGCGGGCAACGCCGCGCAGTCCGGCACCCGTCAGCGGGCCGCAGCACCTGCGGGCAATGCGGCGGCCAGTAACTATCCCGGCCAAGTGATGAGCCGCATCGCCCGCGTCGGCAAACCGCGTGTTCGCTCACGCGGGACCGCCGTGATCGCCTTTTCCATTGGCGGGGGCGGGCAGTTGGCAGGCGCACGGGTGGCGCGCAGTTCCGGGTCGGCGGCGCTGGATCAAGCGGCGCTTGGCATCATCCGGCAGGCCGCACCCTTCCCGCGCCCGCCCGCCGGGGCGCAACGCAATTTCTCGATCCAGATCAAAGGTCGGTAACCGGGCGGAGGGCTCAGCCCTCCGCGATCACCTGATCCACTGCCGTGCCGAGCATTTCGACGGTCATCTCGATCTCCTCGGGCGGCGAGGTGAAGGCCGGGGCCAGCAACACATGATCTCCCACAGTACCATCAGCACAGCCCTGCGACGGATAGCAGATCATCCCCGCCTCCATCGCCGCGCGTTGAATCTTGCCCGCAAGGTTGCGGCTGACGTCGAAGGGCGTCTTGCTGTCACGCTCGGCCACCAGTTCGATGGACCAAAACAACCCGCGCCCGCGAATGTCACCGACATGGGCATGCTGGCCGAACCGCTCGCGCAGCGCCGTTTCCAACTGCCGCCCCCGCGCGCGCACCGCGCTCAGCAAATCGCGGCTCTCGACCTCTTGCAGCACAGCCAGCGCCCCCGCCGTCGCCACTGCGTGCGACATATAGGTATGCCCGTTCCACAGATTGCCGCTGCCCGCCATGATCGCGTCGATCACGCTTTCGCGGGCCATCACCGCCGCGATGGGCTGGTAGCCCGCGCCGAGGCCTTTGGCCATGGTGGTGATGTCGGCACAGATACCTTCCTGCTCCAACGCGAAAAGGCTTCCCGTCCGCCCCATGCCGCACATCACTTCGTCGGCGATGAGCAGCACGCCGTGGCGGTCACAAATCTCACGCACCCGCTTGAAGTACCCCACAGGCGCTGGCTGAGAGCCGAGCGAGGCCCCCACCACAGGCTCCGCCACGAAGGCGGCAACCGTCTCCGGCCCCAACTCAACGATCCGCGTCTCCAACTGATCCGCCAAGCGCCGCGCGAAATCCGCCTCGCTCTCGCCCTCGCGTTGCAGGCGGTAGGCATAGGCCGCGTCGATATGCTCCACATCCATCAACATCGGCGCAAAGGGCGCGCGGCGTCCGGCATGGCCGCCCACCGCCAGCGCGCCGAGCGTGTTGCCGTGATAGCTGGGCTTGCGCGCGATGATCTTCGCCCGCGCTTTGTCGCCCCGCTCCAGATGATACTGCCGCGCGAGCTTCAGCGCCGCTTCCATCGCCTCGGACCCGCTGCCCAGATACATCACCCGCCCTTCGCCGGTGCCCTCAGGTGCGCGGGCGATCAAATGGTCGGCCAGCGCCTCTGCTGGGGTGTTGGTGAAGAGGCCGGTATGCGCAAAGGCGAGCTGGTCCATCTGCGCGGCGACAGCGGCGCGCACGGCGGCGTTGTCATGTCCAAGGCTCGACACCGCAGCGCCGCCGCAGGCATCCAGATAGCGCTTCCCCTTGTCATCAATAAGGAAATTTCCCTCTCCGCGTACGATCACAGGTTGCGTGGCGCGCAAGTTACGGTGCAATACATGGCTCATCGTAGAATCCGATCCTTGGGGTCGACCCTATTTACCGCTTCGCTTGCTGACTGCCACATTAATCAGCACACCGCGCGTATTCGGAAAAGCTTGGGCTGACCTAGGGTCAGGAGAAGCTTGACAGGTAAATTATTTTATCAAACGGTAAAATACCTAACCAACGGGGGATATAATATGACACAACGCAATCTCACACGCCGCTTCCTATTGGGCACGGCGGCCATGCTGGCCGGGGCCAGCCTTTTGCCACAGGGCGCGCTGGCTGCCGAGCCGCTTAAAGTCGCTGGCGTCTATACCGTGCCGGTCGAACAGCAATGGGTCAGCCGCATCCACAAAGCGGCCGAAGCCGCACAGGCGCGCGGCGACATCGAATATACCTTCACTGAAAACGTCTCCAACACCGACTACGCCCGCGTGCTGCGCGAATATGCCGAGGCCGGGAACCAGTTGATCGTCGGCGAAGTCTTTGGTGCCGAAGCCGAGGCGCGCGAAGTTGCCGCCGATTACCCGGATGTGGCTTTCCTCATGGGCTCCAGCTTTAAGCAAGACGAGGCGCTGCCCAATTTCGCGGTCTTCGACAACTACATTCAGGACGCGGCCTATCTGTCGGGCATCATCGCCGGTGCCATGACCGAGAGCGGCAACATCGGCATGGTCGGCGGCTTTCCCATCCCTGAGGTCAACCGCCTGATGCATGCCTTCATGGCGGGTGCCGCGGAAATGAACCCCGATATCAAGTTCCAAGTGAGCTTCATCGGCTCTTGGTTCGATCCGCCCAAAGCCAAGGAGACCGCATTCGCCATGGTCGAGCAGGGGGCCGACGTACTCTATGCTGAGCGGTTCGGCGTGTCGGACGCGGCGCAGGAAAAAGGCATTCTGGCGATCGGCAATGTGATCGACACGCAAGCCGAGTACCCCGAAACCGTCGTCGCCTCGGCACTTTGGCATTTCGAGCCGACCCTTGATGCCGCCATCGCCGCCGTCAAAGCAGGCGAGTTCATGGCCGACGACTATGGCCGCTATTCCTTCATGTCTGAGGGCGGGTCTTCGCTGGCACCGCTTGGCACCTTCGAGGGCAAAGTCCCGCAAGAGGCGCTGGATATGGTCAAAGAGCGCGAGCAGGCGATCAAGGACGGCTCCTTCACCGTCGACATCAACGACGAAGAACCGAAGTCCTCTTAATGACCGATCCAAGATCCGAGGCGCAGGTTGTCCTGCGCCTCGATAATATTACCAAACGATTTGGCAAACTCACCGCCAATGACGCGATCAGCTTTGATCTGCGGCAGGGCGAAGTCATTGCCCTGCTAGGCGAAAACGGCGCAGGCAAGACCACGCTGATGAATATCCTGTTTGGACATTACACCCCCGACGAAGGCCATGTTGAGGTTTTCGGCCAACGTCTGCCTGCGGGCAATCCGCGTGCCGCGCTGGCCGCGGGCGTCGGCATGGTGCACCAGCATTTCACGCTGGCCGACAATATGACCGTGCTGGAAAATATCGTGCTCGGCACCCGCTCGATCTGGCGCCCCGGTTTCGGCCGCGCGCAGGCGCGGCAGCGGATTGTTGCGCTAATGGAAGACTACGGGCTGCGGGTGGACCCCGACGCACAGGTCGGCAGCCTCAGCGTGGGCGAGCGGCAGCGGGTCGAGATCCTCAAAGCCCTCTACCGCGAAGCACGTATTCTGATCTTGGACGAGCCCACCGCCGTTCTCACCCCGCAAGAAACCGACGACCTCTTCGCCACCATGCGCAAAGCCGTGGCGCTTGGCCTCTCGGTGATCTTCATCTCGCATAAACTGCATGAGGTCATGGCGATCTCATCGCGCGTCGTGGTGCTGCGCCATGGCAAGCTCGTGGCCGAAGGCAAGACAGCCGAGACTGACCGTGCAGCGATGGCGCAGATGATGGTCGGCTCAGAAGTCGCCGCCCCCGTCGTCCGCCGTGCCGATCCGGGTGCCGCGTTGGTCACGCTGTCAGGCGTCTCTACGCCCGACATCGGCTCTGCACCGGGGCTAAAGAACGTCGATCTTGAGTTGCGTGCGGGCCAGATCACTGGCCTTGCCGGGGTCTCCGGCAACGGCCAAACCGCGCTGGCCGACCTGATCGGCGGGTTGATCCGCCCCGCGTCGGGCACGTTTCACGTGAAAGGCGACGCCCCGCGCAGTTGGTCGCCCCATGCCGCCATCAGCGCAGGCATCGCCCGCATCCCCGAAGACCGGCACAAGACCGGCACCATCGCCGATTTCGACCTCACCGAAAACGCGGTGCTTGAACTCTACTCCCGCCCCGGTTTCTCCCGCCACGGCTGGATGAACTGGCGCGCCGCGCGCGACTTCGCGGCCAAGATCATCAAGGGATACGACGTGCGCTGCCCCGGTCCGGAAACCCGCATCCGGCTGCTCTCGGGCGGCAACATGCAAAAGCTGATCTTGGGGCGCGTGCTTGAGACCGCGCCTTCGGTGGTGCTGGCCAACCAGCCGGTGCGCGGCCTCGACATCGGGGCGCTGACCTACGTGCATGAACAACTGCTCGCCGCCCGCGACCGGGGGGCGGCGGTGCTGCTGATCTCCGAAGACCTTGACGAGGTCACGGCGCTGTCGGACGTGATCCATGTGATCTCCGAAGGCCGTCTCTCGCCCGGCTTCGCCCGCGGCGCGCTCACCCCCGCCGAACTGGGCGTCTGGATGGCGGGCGATGGTTTCGAGGAGGCCCCCCATGCGGCTTGAACCCATTGCCAACCCCACATGGACCCGCTCGCTGGGCCTGCCAGCGCTGGCGCTTTTCGCCACGGTGGTTGCGGCCTCGCTGCTAGCTATGGTCGCCGGCGCGCAGCCGTTTTCGGTGCTGGGCCTGATCGTCAAAGGCGCCTTCGGCTCGAAATTCGCCACGCTGGAGACCCTCAACCGCGCTACGCCGCTGATTTTCACCGGCCTTGCCGTCGCCGTCGCCTTTCGCGCGAAGCTGTGGAATATCGGGGCCGAAGCGCAGCTTTACATGGGCGCGGTGGTCACCGTGGTACTGGGCACCGGTGCGCTGGCCTGGCCCAGCTTTGCGCTGCTGCCGACCATTGCGCTGGCCGCGATGCTCGCGGGGGCCGTGGTGCTGTTGGTGCCGACTTTCCTCAAGACCCGCTTTGGCGTCGATGAAGTTGTCACCACGCTGCTTCTGAATTTCGTCGTCCTGCTCTGGGTGTCTATGCTGCTCGAAGGGTCATTGAAAGACCCGATGGGCCTTGGCTGGCCCAAATCTGCCCGGCTGATCGGGGAGGCACGTCTGCCCCGCATCGCCGAGGGGCTGCGGCTGCACTGGGGTTTCGGCCTCGCGCTGATCTCGGCCTTCGTCGTCTGGGTCATCCAGCGCCGCAGCACGCTGGGCTACGAGATGCGCGCTGTTGGGCTGAACCCTGCGGCGGCGCGGTTCGCGGGCATTCCGGTCAACGCCACGCTGATCAAGACGGCGCTGCTGTCGGGCGGCCTTGCTGCGTTGGCGGGCTTTTCCGAGGTGGCGGGGCTGAAGGGCAACCTCACCTTGGATATCTCGCCCGGCTTTGGCTACACTGGCATCATCGTCGCCATGCTGGCGCTGCTGAACCCGCTTGGCGTGGTGGTCGCCGCGCTCTTCGTCGCGGGCATCTTCGTCGGCGCCGACAGCATGAGCCGCGCGGCGGGCGTGCCGACCTACCTTGCCGATATCATGCTGGCGCTGGCGCTTCTGGCGATGGTGCTGGCGATCATGCTGACCAAATTCCGGGTGAGGCGCGACTGATGGATATTCTCGACATTCTACTTCAGGCGAGCTTCTGGACCGCCGCGATCCGCATCGCCTCGCCGCTGATCTTTGCCGCTCTGGGCGAGCTCATATGCGAGCGGGCAGGGGTGTTGAACCTCGGCATCGAAGGCATCATGGTCGTCGGCGCTTTCGCCGGCTGGCTTACCGTCTATCTCGGCGGCGGGCTGTGGTTCGGCGTGGCGGTGGCGATGCTCTCGGGCATGGCCTTCGGCTTGGTGCATGGGGTGCTGACGGTGCCCTTTGGCCTCAGCCAGCATGTCGTCGGCCTTGGCATCACGCTGCTGGCGACCTCGCTCACCTACTACTGCTACCGTCTGGCGCTGCCCGAGGTCACCTCGCCGCCGAAAATCGAAGCCTTCCAACCGCTTGAAATCCCGATCCTCTCCGACATCCCCGTGATCGGCCCCGCGCTGTTTAACCAAACGCCGCTGACCTATCTCGCCTTCGTGCTGGTCGTCGCCGTGACGCTGGTCCTTTACCGCACGCCCATGGGCCTTGCCCTGCGCGCAGCGGGCGAAAACCCGGCAGCGGTCGAGGCGCAGGGCCTCAGCGTTTCCGCCATCCGCATCTGCGCAGTGATGGTCGGCAGCGGGTTCATGGCCGTGGGCGGGGCGTTTCTGACCATGTCGGCCTTCAACTCGTTTTTCTTCGAGATGGTCAATGGCCGAGGCTGGATCTGCATCGCGCTGGTGGTCTTTGGCTCGTGGAAACCGGGCAAGACGCTGCTCGGCGCGGTACTGTTCGCGGCCTTTGATGCGTTGCAAATCCGCGTGCAACAAACGCCGCTCGGGGCTGACATCCCCTACCAGATCTTCCTGATGGCGCCTTATATCCTGTCGATCCTCGCGCTGGTCGTGATGTCCCGCCGGGCACAGGTGCCAGCGGCCCTGATGGTGCCGTTCAACAAGGGGGAGCGCTGAGTTGACGCTTCCCTCCACGCCCTTCGCCGGGCCAAATCAAACACACGAGTAACCCATGTTCGACCTCATCATCAAAGGCGGCACACTCCCCGACGGCCGCAGCACCGACATCGGCATCAAGGGCGACAAAATCACCGCCATCGAAGACCTCTCTACCGCCGAAACCCGCGAGACCATCGATGCCAGCGGCGACCTCGTCAGCCCGCCCTTCGTCGATCCGCATTTCCACATGGATGCCACCCTCAGCTACGGCACCCCGCGGATCAACGCTTCGGGCACACTTCTGGAGGGCATTGGCCTCTGGGGCGAACTCAAAGAGGTCATGACCCAAGACGAGGTCAAAGCCCGAGCGCTAGAATACTGCGACTGGGCCGCCTCGCTGGGCCTTCTCGCGATCCGCAGCCATGTCGACACCTGCGACGACCGGCTTCTGGGCGTCGAAGCCCTGCTCGACGTGCGCGAGGCGGTGAAGGACTACATCGACCTGCAACTCGTGGCCTTCCCGCAGGATGGGCTCTACCGCGACCCGACGGCGCATGAAAACACCATCCGCGCGCTCGACATGGGCGTCGACGTGGTCGGCGGCATCCCGCATTTTGAACGCACCATGGCCGATGGCGCTGCTTCCGTCACCGCACTTTGCGAACTCGCCGCCGAACGCGGCCTCATGGTCGACCTGCATTGTGATGAGACCGACGACCCCCATTCGCGCCACATCGAGACGCTGGCTTTTGAGACCCAACGCCTCGGGCTGCAGGGCAGGGTGGCCGGTTCGCATCTGACCTCGATGCATTCGATGGACAACTACTACGTCTCAAAACTGCTGCCGCTGATGGCCGAAGCCCAAGTCGCCGCGATCCCCAACCCGCTGATCAATATCACCCTGCAGGGCCGCCACGATACCTATCCCAAACGCCGTGGTCTGACCCGCGTGAAGGAGATGCAGGCCATGGGCATCGACGTCGGATGGGGGCAGGATTGCGTGATGGACCCGTGGTATTCCATGGGCACGGGCGACATGCTCGACGTGGCCTTCATGGGGCTGCATGTGGCGCAAATGACCTCGCCCGAGGAGATGCACCGCTGCTTTGACATGGTGACGAATGTAAACGCGCGGATCCTCGGCTTGCAGGATTACGGCCTCAAGGTGGGCGCGACCGCCTCGCTGGTGGTGCTGGACGCGGGCAACCCGATCGAGGCGCTGCGCCTGCGGCCCGACCGGCTTTGTGTGGTGGCCAAGGGGCGGGTGATCTCACGCCAGTCCCGCAATGACGCGCGGCTGAACCTGCCCGGGCGGCCCGACAGCGTGCGCCGCCGCCATAGCGCACATTCATAAACCTAGCGTTTACCGACACCTAGGACGGCGCCCCCCAGCGGGCGCCGTTTTCGTTTCTATGGCCGATTGAACTCCTCTGCACCTGCTGTTATGTTAGCGCTAACCGCGCCAATCTGCCCGAAACTGGGCCACCGGAGGATTCACCATGACCACAAAAATCGCCATCAACGGCTTTGGCCGCATTGGCCGCTGCGTGCTGCGCGCGCTGATCGAGAACGGCTTTGACGGGATCGAAGTCGTTGCCATCAACGATCTGACCGATGCCGAAAACCTGTTGCACCTGCTGAAATACGACTCCGTCCATGGTCGCCTGACCGCGGACGCGGAATTGAAAGACGGCAGTCTGCATGTCGCAGGTCAGACCATTCGCATGACGGCAGAGCGTGATCCGGCGAAACTGCCGTGGGGCGATGTCGATGTCGCCTATGAGTGCACCGGGTTCTTCACCACGCGCGATGCGGCGGCGAAACATCTGGAAAACGGCAGCAAGCGGGTGTTGATCTCGGCCCCGGGCAAGGGCGTGGATCGCACCGTGGTCTACGGCGTGAACCATCAAGATCTGACCGCCGAAGACGTGATCGTTTCCAATGCCTCTTGCACCACCAACTGCCTCGCCCCGGTGGCCAAAGTGCTCGACGACACCTTCGGGATCGAGACTGGCTATATGACCACGATCCACGCCTATACCGGCGACCAGCCGACCCATGACAGCCCGCACCGCGACCCCTATCGTGGCCGCGCCGCTGCCCTGTCGATGGTGCCCACATCAACCGGTGCTGCTGCCGCAATCTCCGAAGTGATCCCGCATCTTAAAGGGGTGCTCGAAGGCTCTGCCGTGCGGGTGCCGACGGCGAATGTCTCGCTCGTTGATCTCTGCGTCATGCCTAAGAAACCCGCCACGGCAGAGGCGGTGAACGCGGCGATGCAAGAGGCGGCCAACGGTGCGCTGAAGGGCGTGCTGGCCTATGAACCCGCGCCGCTGGTGTCGGCCGATTTCAACCACGATCCGCATTCCTCGACCCTCGCGCCCGAACAGACGCGGGTGACCGATGGCGGCATGATCCGTGTGGTCAGCTGGTATGACAATGAATGGGGTTTCTCGAACCGCATGAACGACACCGCGCGTGCGATTGCCGCGTTGATCTAAGCTAGCTGGGACGCGGGGGAACCTCTCCCGCGTTCCGCTTCACAGCGACGCCGCTGCGCGGCTCGCTTGGTCATATTGCCCCGACATCGCCCGAAGCTGCGCTGCAATCTTTCGCAGTTCCTCGCCCGAGATATCGGTGCGCGGCAAGCCATCCAGAAAACACGCCTGACGGATCGCGCGATAGGCCTCACACAGCTCGGCCCCGGCGGGGGAGGTGCGATAGAACACCTCTTTGCCGCGTTTTTCGGCACTCAGCAGTTCCGCTTTCACCAGCTTGCGCAGCGCATAGTTCACCGTATGCGTGTCTTCGATGTTCAGCAGAAAACAGATATCCGTCAGCCGTTTCTCCCTGCCCCGGTGGTTGGCGTTGTGCAGCACGAGGATTTCCAGCGGCGTCAGATCCCCATTGCCCGCCGCCGCCATGCAACGCGACATCCAGCGGGTGAAGGCGTTATAGGCGATGATCATCCCGTATTCGAGTTCGGAGGCTTCCCAGCCGTCGCCCTCGGCCAAGTGGCGCGAAGAGACGATGCGACGTGACGGGGTGGGGGGAATTTTTTCCGACATGCGGTGCCTCCGGCTGTTTGACCTGAATAACGTTACCAAGACGCTGGCGATTTACAAGCGTTCGGCGTGTCTTTGTCCGTGTGGCGCATGAAGATCAATTTGCAACAGATTGAAATGCCACATTCATGCCATCTTTCGCGAGGGCAGCGGCTTTGGTAGGCTGGGGTTAATAAAAATACGTGAGGCAGGCAGAGCAGCAATGAAAACGGGCTTTCGAGGCACGTTTGTCATCAGCTGGTCGCAAACAGAGATCGACGGTCTGGAGGCCGCACCGGTGCAGTCGCTCGAACTGGGCGCGGCCTGGGCGTGGCGCGGGGACACTCTCCGTGTGGATGGGCCGAACGATGTGTTGCGGCTGGATATGGCGGACGGGGCAGAGCAGCTGCGCAAGCGCGCGGCCCGCAAGGTGCAGCGCTTGATCGGCGCGGCGCTGGAAGAGGGTGGCGTGATGCCTCCCAAAGCTTTGCGTGACGACCATACCGCCCCACCGCTCGACAACAGTTTCATGGTCACCAACGGCGCGCGGACCTACACGGTTACGTTGATCGACGCTGGCCAAGGTCGCACACCGCTGTTGATGTTTGTCGATGAATTGCCGCCGCGTGACTGTGAACTCTGGGTGATGCACAGCACCATAAAACCGCAGCGTGATAGGCTCTTTGAGGTCGAGAGTGGCGGTGTCATCTGCTTTACCCCCGGCACCCGCATTCGCACGCCCATGGGCAGCGCCCTGATCGAAGATCTGCGCGAGGGCGATCTGATCCAGACCAAAGACAACGGCGCGCAGCCGCTGGAGTGGATCGGCAGCCGCCGGATGAGCGGCGCACGGCTCCACGCCATGCCGCATCTGCGCCCCGTGCGGTTCCGCCCCGGCGCTTTGGGGATCGCACGGCCCGATGCCCCGCTGCTGGTCTCACCGGATCACCGGATCGTGCTGCAAGGCCCGCAGGCTCGTGATCTGTTCAACTGTGATGAGGTGTTGGTCGCGGCCAAAGACCTGATTAACGGGCGCAGCGTGGCCAGCGATATGTCTCTGCGCGAAGTGACCTATATCCACGTGTTGCTGGCAGAGCATCAGGTGATGTGGGCCAATGGGGTCGAGACCGAGAGCTTTCATCCCGCCTCGGCCCCGCTCACCAGTCTTGGCGCGCAGGACCGGGCGCGTCTGCTTGCGGCGCATCCGCAGTTGGCGGCTGATCCGCACAGCTACGGTGGCTTCGCACGTCGCAATCTCAGCACGTCTGAGGCGGCGATCCTGCGGCATGTGGCGTAAGGGCCGGGCCCGGACGCCCGACCTTGCGGCTAAACTTTAGCTCTCGGCGTCTTCTTTGATCAGCGCTGCGATAATCGCCCGCGCGCTCTCAGAGTCCCATTCCGCGTCCCCCTGCAACCGAGCGATCTCACGCCCTTCACGGTCCAAGATCACGCTGATCGGCAAGCCGAACACGCCCATCTGGCTGGCGAGCTTCTGCTTCGGGTCTTGGTGGCGGGGCAGGCTGTCGACGCCGGCTTCCTCGAAGAAACGCTTGATCCCTTCTTCAGAGTTGCGGCCCGTAGCGATGGTCAGCACCTGAAAGTCATCGCCGCCAAATTCCTTTTGCAGCGCGTTCAACTGCGGCATTTCCTTGCGGCAGGGCGCGCACCATGTGGCCCAGAAGTTCACCAACACGACCTTGCCTTCGTAATCCGCCAGCGACATCGCTTCGCCATCGTCCTCACGCTCAAAGGTCACGTCAGAGGCCGCTTGTGGCGCGTCATGGATCACAAGTTTCTTCATGTCCCCGTCGCGCAGCCCCGCGATGTCAGCCGTTCCGGCAAGGGCGGGGTTTGCACCTGCGACAAGCAGCGTATAAACGAAGCCGAGCACGAGATTTTTCATACGTCCCTCCAAGGGTATTCAACATGACCGACACGACCTCGAACAAAATGTGGGGTGGCCGTTTCGCCGCCGGACCGGACGCGATCATGGAGGCGATCAACGCCTCGATCGGGTTCGACAAACGG
Source organism: Sulfitobacter sp. HI0027 (assembly GCF_001634775.1). Lineage (NCBI taxonomy): Bacteria > Pseudomonadati > Pseudomonadota > Alphaproteobacteria > Rhodobacterales > Roseobacteraceae > Sulfitobacter > Sulfitobacter sp. HI0027. The sequence continues at coordinate 17,555 of NZ_LWER01000437.1, read as the reverse complement.
ATGGCCGCACAAGACATCAGTGGGTCGCGTGCCCATGCCGCCATGCTGGCAGCCACGGGCATCCTGACTGATAACGACGCGCAAGCGATACGGGAAGGGCTTCTCACGATCTTGTCAGAGATCGAAGAGGGCCGGTTCGAGTTCTCGGCAGCCCTCGAAGACATCCACATGAACGTCGAGGCGCGGCTGAAAGACCTGATCGGTGAGCCCGCAGGCCGCTTGCACACGGGCCGCAGCCGGAACGACCAAGTCGCCACCGATTTCAAACTCTGGGTCCGCGATCAGTTGGACGCCGCTGATGAAGGTCTCCAAGCGCTGATCCGCGCGCTTTTGTCTCAGGCAGAGGCCGGGGCCGATTGGGTCATGCCGGGCTTTACCCATCTGCAAACCGCGCAGCCCGTGACGTGGGGCCACCACATGATGGCTTATGTCGAGATGTTTGGCCGTGATCTCTCGCGCTTCCGCGATGCGCGCAAACGGATGAACGAATGTCCCTTGGGGGCCGCGGCTCTCGCGGGCACGTCCTTCCCGATCGATCGCGAGATGACAGCCGAAGCACTCGGCTTTGACCGCCCCGCTGCGAACAGTCTCGACGCCGTCAGCGACCGCGACTTCGCGTTGGAGTTCATGGGCGCGGCCAGCATCTGTGCCATGCACCTGTCGCGCTTTGCCGAAGAGCTGGTGATCTGGTCGTCGGCACAGTTCCGTTTCGTGGCGCTGTCGGACCGCTTCTCGACCGGCTCCTCGATCATGCCGCAAAAGAAAAACCCCGACGCCGCCGAGCTGATCCGCGCCAAGGTGGGCCGTATCTTTGGTGCAAATACCGCGCTGATGATGGTGATGAAGGGCCTGCCGCTGGCCTACTCCAAGGACATGCAGGAAGATAAAGAACAGGTCTTTGACGCCGCGGACAACCTGATGCTGGCGCTGGCCGCGATGACCGGGATGGTGGGCGACATGACCGCTGAGCGCGAGAACCTCGCCGCCGCGGCGGGCTCGGGATTCTCCACCGCCACCGATCTGGCCGACTGGCTGGTGCGGGTGCCGAACCTGCCGTTCCGCGACGCGCACCATGTGACCGGCACGCTGGTCGCCATGGCCGAGGCGCAGGGCTGCGATCTGCCGGACCTTACGCTGGAACAGATGCAATCGGTGCACGCCGAGATCACGCAGGACGTTTTCGATGTGCTTGGCGTCGAAAACTCGGTAAACTCGCGCATGTCCTATGGCGGCACCGCCCCTGCGCAGGTGCGTGCCCAAGTCGAGCGTTGGAAGGAAATCCTGAAGTGAAACGCGCCCTCGCGACCCTTGCTTTGCTGAGCCTTGCCGCCTGTGGCGCGGATGGCGAACCTGTGAAACCGACAGCCAGCAGCACGATCACCATGTCGTCTTCGGGCGTGTCGGTCGGCACCGCTGTCGGGCTGCGCCGCGGGCCGTTTTCGCTGGCGCTTGGGGTCGGGTCGTGAGGCCGCTTTTGCAGATTGCTCTGGTGGTCGGGACACTTAGCTTGGCCGCCTGCACCCCGCCGCAGCCATCGGCGCGGCAAGATGCGCCGCCGCCAGCCGAACCGGGGATCAGCCTGTCGGGCTATGCCACCGTCGGCGTGGCAAAGACTTTCTGATGTCACCGCTGCGCATGCTCTACCTCGCCCTTGCGGTCTGGGGCACGATCCATCCGATGTATTACTTCATCACTTGGTTCAACGCCGAAGGCTGGAGCCTGAGCGCCATGGTGGACGCATGGCACGCCAATGCCGCCGCCAGCGGGCTGGTCTGGGACCTGACCATCGCTGCCGTGACTTTGACCATCTGGATTATCGCTGAGGTCGCCGTGCGCCGGAATTTCCTCAGCTTGATTGCCATTCCCGCCACGTTCTGTATTGGGGTGAGCTGTGGCCTGCCGCTCTATCTTTTCCTGCGGACAGCGCCGATCAGATAAGCGGCGACGACATGGGGCCAAGCGCAGATGGATCATTTTCTCTATAAAGACGGTGTGTTGCATGCCGAGGATGTAAGCTTGGTCGAGATCGCCGCCGCTGTCGGCACGCCGGTCTACGTCTATTCCAGCGCGACGCTGCTGCGCCATTTCCACCTGTTCGACGATGCGCTTTCGGGCATGGATCATCTGGTCTGCTACGCGATGAAGGCCAATTCCAACCAAGCCGTTTTGCGCACGCTGGCGCAGGCGGGCGCGGGGATGGATGTGGTTTCGGGCGGGGAATACCGCCGCGCGAAGGCGGCAGGGGTGCCGGGCGACAGGATCGTCTTTTCCGGCGTCGGCAAGACCCGCGAAGAGATCGAATTGGCTCTGACGGGCGGCATTCGTCAGTTCAACGTCGAGAGCGAGCCGGAGATGATCCTGCTTGATATCGTGGCGCGTGAATTGGGCAAAGTGGCCCCGATCACCATCCGCGTGAACCCCGATGTCGATGCGAAAACCCACGCCAAGATCGCCACTGGCAAAAGCGAAAACAAGTTCGGCATCCCCATCGCCCGCGCCCGCGAGGTCTATGCCATGGCGGCCAATCTGCCGGGGTTGGAGATTGTCGGCATCGACGTGCATATCGGCAGCCAACTCACCGATCTCGCCCCCTTTGAGCAGGCCTATGGCAAGGTCGCGGAACTGACCGAAGTGCTGCGCGCCGATGGTCATAACATCCGGCGGCTGGACCTTGGCGGCGGCTTGGGCATCCCTTACGAGCGCTCCAACTCTGCCCCCCCATTGCCGACAGATTACGGCGCGATGGTGCAGCGCACGCTGGGGCATCTGGGCTGCGAGGTCGAGATTGAACCGGGCCGCCTGATCGCGGGCAACGCGGGTGTCTTGGTCAGCGAAGTGATCTACCTCAAATCCGGCGAGGGCCGCGATTTCCTGATCCTTGATGCCGCGATGAACGACCTGATCCGGCCCGCCATGTATGACGCATGGCATGACATCGTGCCGCTGAAAGAACCCGCTCCGGGGGCCGAGCCGCGTCCGGTGGATATCGTCGGCCCGGTTTGCGAATCCGGCGATACGTTCGCCAAACAACGCATGATGCCGGTGCTGGGGTCAGGCGATCTGGTGGCCTTCCGCTCTGCCGGAGCCTACGGCGCGGTGATGAGCAGCGAATATAATTCGCGGCCCCTGATCCCCGAGGTGCTGGTCAATGGCGATCAATTCGCGGTTATCCGCCCACGGCCAAGCTTTGACGAAATGATAAACCGCGATACCATCCCTGAATGGCTCTGACGGCATCCCGCCGCCGGGCCACCGGAGCGTGACGCATGGAAACATCTACTGACAAGGCAGACGGGCTGCGCGTATTGCGCGGGCCATTGCGGCTGACTTGGGCGGGGATGCTGGCCGAGGCGCTGGTGCAGGCGCTTTGGCCGATGCTGGCGCTGGCGCTGGCGGTGCTCGCGGCGCTAATGATGGGGGCGCAAGACAGTCTGGCCGGTAATCTGCTTTGGGCCGTATTTGCCGTTCTCGGTATCGCATTTCTGGGCACCTTGGTGTTTGCGCTGCGGCGTTTTCGGGTGCCCTCACGCGCCGATGCGCTGGCCCGGCTGGATGCCAGCCTGCCGGGGCGGCCCATTCGGGCGCTGTTGGACGATCAGGCAATCGGCGCGGGTGATGCGGCGTCGGCGGCGGTCTGGAAGGCCCATCAGAAACGGATGGCGGCACGGGCGGCGGCAGCCAAACCGGTAAAGGGTGATCTGCGTGTGTCGCGGGCTGACCCCTATGCGCTGCGCTATGTGGCGCTGCTGGCTTTCGTCGTTGCACTGGTCTTCGGCTCGGTCTGGCGGCTGGGTGAGGTGACGCAGCTGACCCCCGGCGGGGCGGGCGGCGCGCTGGCCTCTGGCTTGGTTTGGGAAGGCTGGGCCGAGCCGCCGCGCCATACTGGGAAGCCAACGCTTTATTTGAACGACCTTGAGGCCGGGGCACTGTCGCTGCCTGCGGGCACCTTGATCACCCTGCGGCTTTACGGCGAGTTGGGCGCGCTGACGGTCGCGGAAAACGTCTCGGGCCGGGAGGGGGCGGCGTCGTCAGAACCCGCGCAGGATTTCACCCTGCGCCAAAGCGGCGAGATCAGCATTGAGGGTCCGGGCGCGCGGGCATGGCAGATCACGATGCTGCCCGACGCCGCCCCGCAGATTGAGCGGTTGGGCCCGCCCGAGGTGACTGCCTTGGGCGAGATGAGCCTGCCGTTTGCCGCGCGGGATGATTACGGCGTCGAAGCGGGCGAGGCGCGGATCAGCCTTGATCTGGCCTCTGTCGACCGGCGCTATGGGTTGACCATCGACCCTGACACACGGCCCGAGATCGTCGTGCCGCTGCCCATGCCGATCACCGGTGACCGGCGCGATTTTGAAGAAAGCTTGATCGAGAATTTCTCGAAACACCCTTGGGCCAATCTGCCGGTGTCCCTAGAGCTTTCCGTGCTCGACGCTGCCGAACAGCAAGCCGTGACCGAGGTGAGCCAATTGACCCTGCCGGGGCGGCGCTTTTTTGATCCCGCGGCGGCAGCAGTCATCGAGATGCGCCGCGATCTTTTGTGGTCGCGGGCCAATGCGCCGCGCATCGCGCAGGTGCTTCGCGCTGTGACCTATGCGCCGGGGGAGGATCTGCGCTCGGATGTGACGGTTCTGCGGCTCAAGCAGTTGATCCGCCGTCTGGAAATCCGCGCGCGCTATGGGTTGGACGAAGAGGTGCAGGCCGAGATGGCCGAAGACATGTGGGCGCTCGCGATCGAGCTGGAAGAAGGCGTGCTGGCCGATGCACTGGCGCGGATGCGCCGCGCGCAGGATCGGCTGAACGAGGCGATGAAGAACGGTGCTTCGTCGGCAGAGATTGCCGAGCTGATGGAGGAATTGCGCCGCGCCACCGAAGAGTATCTGGAGCAACTCCAGCGCCAACAGGCGCAGGGGGGCGAGGGCGAAGGCCAGCAGCCCCAAGGCGAGTCCATGCAGATGACGCAAGATGATCTGCAACGCATGATGGACCGCATTCAAGAGTTGATGGAGCAGGGCCGCATGGCCGAGGCTGCAGAGGCGCTGCGTCAGTTGCAGGAAATGATGGAGAACATGCGCGTCACCCAAGGCCAGCCCGGCGAGGGCGGCAATTCACCGGGTGAGCAGGCGATGGAGGGGCTCTCGGAAACGCTGCGCGAGCAACAGGGGCTGAGCGATCAGGCCTTCCGCGACCTGCAAGAGCAGTTCAACCCCGGCACCGGGGCGGGCGAGAATGAGGGCAACGAAGGCCGCAACGGCGGTCAGGGCCGCGGTCAGAGCCATGAGGGCCAGCAGGGGCAGGGCGGCCAATCCGGCGAAGAGGGCGCCGAAGAGGGGCTGGCCGGGCGTCAGCAAGCGCTGCGCGATGAGTTGCGCCGTCAGGAAGGCCGTCTACCGGGGCAAGGCACGCCCGAAGGGGATGCCGCGCGTGATGCACTGGACCGCGCCGGTGAGGCGATGGACCGTGCCGGAGACGCCCTGCGCCGCGATGAGTTGGCCGAGGCAATCGACAATCAGGCACAGGCCATGGAAGCATTGCGCGAAGGGATGCGGTCGCTTGGCGATGCGATGGAGCAAGAACAGGGCGAGGGCCAGCCCGGTCAAGGCACTGCCGAAGGCGACCGCCGGGCCGAGGCGCGCGATCCGCTGGGGCGCGAGCAGGGCGGCAATGGGGCCAATAGCTCGGACGCGCCGCTGGCGCAGGGGCCCGACGATCAGGGCCGCGCACGGCGTCTGTTGGACGAAATCCGCCGCCGCTCGGGCGAGGCGGAGCGGCCAGAGGTCGAGCGGGATTACCTCAACAGACTGTTGGATCGGTTCTAGGCGGGGTTAGCCCTGCGATTGGGTCGCCACGGTGTCGAGCCAGACCAGCAGATCCTGCAACTGCCCATCGAGCCAAATTCGCGCGTCGTCCATCCATGCCACATAGGACGATAGGTAAGGATCGGCCTGCGGCAAGGATTGCGCGATCTGCGGCGCATAGACATAGACTGCCGCCAAAATGGCCGCCAAGGCGATCATCACGGTGAAGCCGCGCATGAACCCCCCGGATTTGCGCGGTCTTTCAGGGCGGTCGAGCGCGGCGGTGGGCGTTGGCCCTGCCTGCTGGCCCTGCGTGCGGTCGTGGCGCAGGGTTGAGTTGATCTCTTCGATATCGGGCAGCAGATCCCGGCGCGACGCGCTGCCGTAGGCGTCATTCTCGCGTTCGGGAACCGGCTCTCCGCGCATTTTGGCCATGCGCAGACGGGCCTCATGGGCGCGGCGGGCGTCTTCGTCCTCGGTCACGTGGTCATCTTCGGCGATGTCGGGACTGGGGGCTTGTTTGGGCGCGGGACGGGGCGCGTCGTCTAGACCGAGGTCCGGCTGGCTTTCCAACGGCTCTGACGGACGGCGACGGCGGGCTTCCTGCTCGGCCGCGGCCTCCTGACGCAGGATTTCCGCGATGGCAGGGTCGAGCGAGCGTCTGACGGGCGCGGCGGCGGGGGCCGGGCGCGCGTTTTCCTCCTGCGGCGCGATGGCATCGTTTTCGAAGGCGTCGTTTTCAGAAGCGTCGTTTTCGAAGTTGCCCCCTCCAAATGTGCCCTCTTCGAATCCGTCGTCTTCGAAGCCCTCGTCCTCGTAATCCTCATCCCCGAAGGGCTGGAGATCAGGCAGGCTATTGGCCGCGGACTGCTCTTCGCCAGTGTCATCCGACGCGCGTTGCTTCATATGCATCACGTCGTCATCGAAATCCGGGTCGTCGAATTCACTGTCGTCCTCTTCGGGCGCATTGTCGGGATGATGCTGAAACCACGTCTGCCCGCAGTTGGAACATTGCACGTCACGCCCTGCCACCGGCATCACCTCATCGGGGACTTCGTATTGCGCGTCGCAGTTGGGGCAGATCAGCCGCATGGTCATTCCTGGGTTCGTTCGGTGCTCTCGGATCGTAACGGACAGCATATGTCCTAGAATAACGTAGGAAAAGTGATATCTGGGCAGGGTGCTGGGGTTCTGAGTGATTGAATCCTTTCCGGTGCTGAGGCACAACAGGTCGAAGTGTTTTAAGGTGGTTGCGTGATAGAGCTCGAAAATGTGGCCTACAGCTATGGCGGGGGCGAATTGCTGTCCGACATCACGCTGAAACTCGCCCCTGGATCGTTTCATTTCCTCACCGGCCCCTCGGGCGCGGGCAAGACCACCTTGATGAAGCTCTGCTACGGGGCCTTGCTGCCCACGGCGGGGCATCTGCGGATTTTTGGCACCGATGTGCGCGGGCTGGGCCGAGATGACATCGCGCTGATGCGCCGCCGGGTTGGCGTGGTGCATCAGGACGTGAAATTCCTCGACCATCTGCCGTTGACCGAGAATATCGCGCTGCCGCTGAACGTCTCTGGCCGTCAGGCCGAGGCGGGGGGCACCGATCTGGAAGAGCTGATGTCATGGGTCGGGCTCACCAACCGCGCCGACGCCCTGCCGCCTGAGCTGTCGGGCGGGGAGCGGCAGCGGGCAGCACTGGCGCGCGCGGTGATCATGTCGCCGGATGTGATTTTGGCGGATGAGCCGACCGGGAACATCGACTGGGAGATGTCGCAACGGTTGCTCCGCCTGTTGATCGAGTTGAACCGCATGGGCAAGACCGTGTTGATCGCCACCCATGATCTTGGCCTGATCCGCGCCACCAAGGCGCATGTGCAGGCCCGCGTGCTGCGCATCGTCAATCGGCGCATTCAATTGGCGGGGGCGGATTTGTGAAGGGGTTCGACATCGGCGCGCTGCGCGCGATTTTCAAAGGCGACAGGCAGGCAGACCGCGTGGTGCCGCCCTCGGGGTTCACCGCGCAGCTGACCTTGTTTGCGGCGGCCGCAATGGCCTTTCTGGCGGTCTTTGCTTTGGCGCTGTCGCTCGCCTCGGGCCGCTTGGCGCAGGTCTGGGGGCAGGAGTTGGCGCAGTCGGCGACGGTGCGCATCGTCGCGCCATTGGACCAACGCGCGGCCCAGACCGAGGCCGCGTTGAAGGTGTTGCAGACGACCAAGGGCGTGGCCTCGGCCCGTGCGCTGACGGATGCGGAGCAGGAAGAGTTGCTCTCCCCGTGGTTTGGCCCTGAACTGGCGATGGAGAGCCTGCCGGTGCCGCGCTTGATCGAAGTGGTTGAGGAAGGCGAGGGGCTGGACCCGGTGGGCCTGCGCCTGCGTCTCTCTGCCGAGGTGCCGGGCGCGGTGCTGGATGACCACAGCCGCTGGCGCGCGCCGTTAGTGGCCGCGGCAAGCCGGTTGCGGCTGCTGGGTTGGATTTCTACGCTGCTGATCGGGGCTGCGGTGGCGGCCATGGTGACGCTGGCCGCGCAGGCGGCCCTTGCGGCGAATGCGCAGGTGATCGCGGTGCTGCGGCTGGTGGGGGCGACCGATGACTATATCGCCCGAGCCTTCATTCGGCGCTTTACCCTGCGCGCGCTTTTGGGTGCGGCGGCGGGCACGGTGCTTGGCATGGTGGCGGTCGTTCTGTTGCCCGATGCCGGCGAGGCGGGCGGCTTTTTGACCGGCTTGGGCTTTCGCGGCTGGCACTGGGTGGTGCCGCTTATGGTGCCGATCTTGGTCGGGGCGGTGGCTTTTGCCGCAACCGGGGCAGCCGCGCGGCGTACATTGAGGGAACTGACATGAAGCTGCTGCAATGGGTCCGGTCGATCCTCTATATCGTGCAGGTGACCGTGGCGATGCCGGTGCTCGGGCTGGCCTTTGCGCCTTGGGCGATGTTTTCGAAACGCGGGGCCTATCGGGCCTGCAAGACCTATGCCGCTTGGGCCATGTGGTCGGCCCGCTGGCTGATCGGCCTACGCTGCGAAGTGCGTGGTACGGTGCCGGATGGCGAGGTTTTGGTGGCCGCAAAACACCAATCGTTTCTGGATATCTTGATGATCTTTCACGCTTTGCCGCGTGCAAAATTCATTATGAAACGCGAGGTGCTTTGGACTCCGGTGATTGGCCAATACGCCAAACGGATGGGCATGATTGCCGTCAACCGTGGCAAGCGCGGGCAGGCGATCACCAAGATGATGGCCGACGTGAACGCTGGTCGGGTCGAGCCGGGGCAGTTGGTGATCTATTCCCAAGGCACCCGCGTGGCACCGGGCCTCAGCGCACCTTACAAGGTTGGTACGGCGGTGCTTTATGACCAGATGGGGCAAGTCTGTGTGCCGGTAGCGACCAATGCGGGCCACTTCTGGCCACGCCGGGGGCTCTACCGCAAACCGGGTTTGGCGGTGGTCGAGTTTCTTGAGCCGATTGAGCCGGGGCTGGATAAGCGAAGCTTTATGGCGCGGTTGGAGCAGGAGGTGGAGAGCCATTCTGATGCGCTGCTGCGCGAGGCGGGGTGGCGGCCTACGGAGGCGGGGTAGGCGTATAGGTGACGCCACGAAATTCGCGTTTGGATTGAATTTTCTCTGGAATCTACATGCTCATAAGTCTACGAAGAAGCGTATTTTTCGTTAAGGACTTTAAAATGAAGAAAATTGTAGCATCGCTTGCCTTGGCGGCGGTTTCTGTCGGCGCATGTGCTCAAAAGGCCGACACCATTGCTCCGTCCTACGTGTCGCCAGTGACTTACCAGTCTTACTCTTGCAAACAATTGGTGGCCGAAGCGAACCGCGTGAGCGCTAAGGTGGGCGAACTTTCTGGCGTTCAAAACAAAAAAGCCAGCGATGACGCGGTCGCCACCGGTGTGGCGCTGGTCGTGTTCTGGCCCGCCGCCTTCTTTATCAAGGGGGACAAACAAACCGCGGCGGAACTGGGGCGCCTGAAAGGTGAGCTGGAAGCCTTGGAGAAAATGAGCATCCAGAAAAATTGCGGGATCACTTTCCGGCGGGTCGCTCCGGCGAAAGCTGAGTAGACCTTTCGGCTTATACAGCCAGTCTTGAGCGGCCTGCCTAACCTAGGCGGGCCGTTTTTGTTTGTGCAGAGCAAGAGTTGACATGTTCCGCCCGGCCGCAGGCCGGGCAGCGCCGACCGGCCCCCATGGGGCGGCGCTGCCCTTCGCGATTTATCGGCATGCCGTAGTGCCCACTGAAACGATGGCTTCGCGGGACGCAATCTCAGATATTTAGGAAGCCGTTAAAGTGGCGCCGCCGCCTTGGGGAGGTGGAAAAGACAGGCGTCACCCTGCAGTCTCTACGTATCGACATGACCCGCGAAGGGCCTCGTCTTCCGTGTGTGTCGCGACGGGGGAGGTTGTAGAGCAGGGGCGTTAACGTCTGATGCGCTCGCCGCGCGCACCCTGCGCAACGAAAAAGGGCGGACCCTTTGGCCCGCCCCCTCGGTCTTACATGTGGATCGGCCCGTCGCCGCAGGCCAGTGCGGCTTCGCGCACGGCTTCGGAGTACGTCGGGTGCGCGTGGCAGGTCATGGCCAGATCCTGTGCCGAGGCGCCGAATTCCATCGCCACGCAGACCTCGTGGATCAGGTCGCCCGCGCCGGGGCCGATGATGTGGCAGCCGAGGATGCGGTCGGTTTCCTTGTCGGCGATCAGCTTGACGAAACCGTCACCGGCAAAGACTGCCTTGGCCCGCGCGTTGCCCATGAAGGAGAACTTTCCGACTTTGTACTCGCGGCCCGCTTCCTTGAGCGTCGCTTCGGTTTCACCGACGGAGGCGACCTCCGGATGGGTGTAGATCACGCCGGGGATGACGCCGTAGTTCACATGGCCATGTTTGCCCGCGATCACCTCTGCGGCGGCCATGCCTTCGTCCTCGGCTTTGTGGGCCAACATCGGACCCTCGATCACGTCGCCGATGGCATAGACGCCTTTGACGGAGGTCTCCCAATGCTCGTTCACGGCGATCTGGCCACGCTCGGTCATCTTGATGCCGAGATCGTCCAGCCCCATGCCTTTGATCACCGGCTTGCGGCCCGTGGCGACGAGAACGGTATCGGCCTCAATCTCATGCTCGCTGTCGTCTTTGCGCAGCTTGTAGCTGACCGTGGCCTTGCCCTTGGCGACTTCGGTCTTTTGCACGGCGGCGCCCATGACGAAGTTGATGCCTTGTTTTTTCAGCATCCGCTGGAAGGTTTTTTGCACCTCGGGGTCCATGCCCGGAGTGATCGCATCAAGGAATTCAACGACGGTGATCTCGGTCCCCAGACGCGCGTAGACGCTGCCCAGTTCCAGCCCGATGACGCCCGCGCCGATCACCACCATCTTCTTAGGGATCTTGCCCAGTTCCAGCGCGCCGGTGGAGGTGACGACGGTTTGCTCGTCGACTTCAACGCCCGGCAGGGAGGCCGCTTCCGAGCCGGAAGCGATGATGATGTTCTTGGCCTCATGGACCTCATCGCCGACCTTGACCTTGCCCGCCTCGGGGATCGAACCCCAACCTTTGAGCCAGTCGATCTTGTTCTTTTTGAACAGGAATTCGATGCCCTTGGTGTTGGTCTCGATGGTCTTGTCTTTGTAGGTCAGCATCTGCTCCCAATCGACGGTCGGCGCTTTGGCCTTCAGACCCATCTCTTCGAAGTTATGCTCGGCCTCATGCAGCATATGCGTGGCGTGCAGCAGGGCCTTGGAGGGGATGCAGCCCACGTTGAGGCAGGTGCCGCCGAGGGTTTCGCGGCCCTCGACACAGGCGGTTTTCAGGCCCAGTTGCGCGCAACGGATGGCGGCGACATAGCCGCCTGGGCCGGAGCCGATCACGATGACATCATAGCTCGACATGGGGGGTCTCCTTAGCAGTCGGGTGTTACAGGCAAGGTAGGAGGCGCGGTTTTCAGGTGCAAGCGCCGCTGCCTGCGGGTGTGGGGGAAAGGGTTAAATAAGGGCCGCCAGCAGCATCAACATGGTTGCAGCAAAGCCGATGATCCAGATGATCGAGCGGTGCGGGCGCAGGCCGAGCGCATAGGCGGGAACATAGAGGATACGCGCGATCAGATAGACCCAAGCGCAGGCGGTAGTGAAGGCGGTGTTCTGCGCCGACATCTGCACCACGCCCACGGCGATGCCGAACAGGATCAGCCCTTCGAAATGGTTATCAAGCGCGCGGCCCAGACGGGCGGTACGGTCCGACAGCTTGCGGCTCGGCTCGCGGTCGCGGGCCGACATGGTATAGCCGGGGCCGATCTCGCGGTTTGCGGGGACGGCGTAGAGCACGAATTGCAGCCCTTGCAGCAAGGCCGCAAGGGTCAGGACGGTGAGTTCGACGCTCATGCGGATTTCACGAAATAGGCGGTGGAGCCGGTCACGGTGCCCTTGTCATCGCTGCTGAGCGCGTTGGAGCGGGCGAGCCAGACGTCGGCCTTCTTGCGGTCGTTCACATCAAGCAGGACGGAAGCCTTGGTGCTGCTGTCGGCGTGTTTCCAGATTTGCAGCACCGAAAGCCCTGCGTTGCGACGCGCCTCGGCATCGGCGTCAAAGGCGTCTTTCCAAGCGGCGAAGTCGGTAACGTCGAAGTGGCAGATCATCTGCATGGGAGTGCCTTTCAGAGCGCGTGGAAATAGAGAACGGCGGTGGCGGCATAGCCCGCGAGCCATGCCAGCGTGCGGATCGTCGGCACGCCAAGGGCGTAGACGATGACGTAGATAATGCGTGCGAGCAGGAAGACCTGCGCGGCCAGCAGCGTGGCGCTGTTGTTGCGGCCCAGCATCTCGATCAGCAGCACGGCGGGGGCAAAAAGCGCCATGGCCACGACGGAATTATCAACCGCGCGGCCCAGACGGGCCGTCATGCCGGTGGTGGTCCGCGTCTCATCCCGCGAGGACATCAGGTAGCCCATCGACAACTGCCGGGTCGCGCCCAGCACTTGCAGCAGGATCGTCAGCATGACCAGAAGGCCATAGGCGGCGAGGAGGGTTGTTTCGGTCATGATCTGGCCCTTTCACTTCGGGGAAACGCCCCATCGTTCAACAGGTAGATAGGGCGGGGGTTGCCCCCCGCCCACCATATCACAAATCCATCAACAGACGGCGCGGATCTTCGAGCATCTCTTTGACGCGGACGAGGAACGTGACCGCGCCTTTGCCGTCGATGATCCGGTGGTCGTAGCTGAGCGAGATATACATCATCGGACGGATCACGACCTGACCGTTGATCGCCATCGGGCGGTCCTGAATCTTCGCCATACCGAGGATGCCGGACTGTGGTGGGTTCAGGATCGGCGCGGTCATCAGCGAGCCGTAGACGCCGCCGTTGGAGATGGTGAAAGTGCCGCCGGTCATGTCGGCCATGGTCAGCTTGCCGTCACGGGCCTTTTTGCCCATGGCGTTTACGGCCTTTTCGATCTCGGCAAAGGACATCGCGTCGGCGTCTTTGATCACCGGCACCACAAGGCCCGTGGGCGTGCCTGCAGCGACACCCATGTGGACGTAGTTCTTGTAGATGATGTCGGTGCCGTCGATCTCGGCGTTGACCTCGGGGATTTCCTTCAGCGCGTGGCAGCAGGCCTTGGTGAAGAAAGACATAAAGCCCATGCGCACGCCGTGTTTCTTTTCGAAATCAGCCTTGTACGTGTTCCGCAGCGCCATGACCTCGGTCATGTCGACCTCGTTAAAGGTCGTCAGGATCGCGGCGGTGTTCTGGGCCTCTTTCAAACGGCGCGCCATGGTCTGCTTGAGACGGGTCATCTTGACCCGCTCTTCGCGCGACGCATCGTCGGGGGCGGAAGCGGGCCGCGGTGCGGCGGGCTTGGCCTCGGCCTTGGGCGCGGCAGAGGTGCCAGCGGCCACGGCTTTGGCCACGTCCTCCTTCATCACACGGCCATCGCGGCCCGAGCCTGTGACCTGATCGCGGCTGATGCCCGCTTCGGCCATCGCCTTTTTGGCGGAAGGCGCGTCTTCGACATCTTTGCCGTCGGCGGGCTTGGTCTCAGGCGCAGCACCAGCACCGGATTTCGCGTCCTCGCCCTTGGGAGCGGCAGCGCCTGCGCCGGAGGTCAGAACGGCCAGAGTGGCTGAGGCTTCAACCGTGCTGCCTTCTTCGGCAAAGATTTCGGCCAAGACACCAGCGGCGGGTGCGGGGACTTCGACGCTGACTTTGTCGGTCTCCAACTCGCAGAGCATCTCATCGGCTTCGACCTTGTCGCCGACTTTTTTGAACCAAGTGCTTACGGTCGCTTCGGTTACGGACTCGCCCAAAGTAGGCACCTGTACGTCGATGCTTTCGCCTTCGCGGGCGGCGACTTCGGCGGCGCCTGCGTCGATGGCTTTGGGCGCATCGCCGCCACGGTCGGACTGGGAGGCGGCATCGGGGTCTTCTGCGGCTTCTTTGGCTTTGGGCGCGGCGGCAGAGCCGCTGTCACCTTCGCTGACATTGGCCAGCAGGGCGTCGACGCCGACGGTGTCACCCTCTTGAGCAACAATCTCGCTTAAGGTGCCAGCTACGGGGCTGGGCACTTCGACGGTGACCTTATCGGTTTCCAACTCGCAGAGCATTTCATCCACCGCGACGGTATCGCCGGGTTTCTTGAACCATGTGGCAACGGTGGCTTCGGTGACGGATTCGCCCAGCGTGGGTACGCGTACTTCGCTTGTCATGGTCTTAGTTTCCTTTGATGGTCAGCGCCTCGTCGACGAGGGCGGCTTGTTGTGCTTTGTGCTGGCTGGCCAGACCCGTCGCGGGCGAGGCCGAAGTGGCGCGGCCCACATAGGAGGCGCGGCCGTGTTTCGCGTCGATGCGGCCCAGAACCCATTCGATGTTGGGCTCGATAAAGGACCATGCACCTTGGTTCTTGGGCTCTTCCTGACACCAGATCATCTCGGCCCCTTTGAAACGCTCCAACTCTCTGACCGCGGATTGCGCGGGGAAGGGATAGAACTGTTCGAACCGCAGGATGTAGACATCGTCGATGCCGCGGGCGTCACGCTCTTCCAGCAGGTCGTAATAGACCTTGCCCGAACACATCACGACGCGCTTGATCTTGTCATCTGCCAGCAGTTTGGTGTCGGAATTGCCTTTCTCGGCGTCATCCCAGAGCACGCGGTGGAAGCTGGAGCCGGTGGTGAAATCCTCGGCCTTGCTGACGGCCAGCTTGTGGCGCAGCAGCGACTTGGGGGTCATCAACATCAGCGGCTTGCGGTAGCTGCGGTGCAGCTGGCGGCGCAGGATGTGGAAGTAGTTGGCGGGCGTGGTGCAGTTCGCCACGATCCAGTTGTCGCCGCCGCACATGGTCAGGAAACGCTCCAGACGGGCAGAGGAGTGCTCAGGCCCCTGACCCTCATAGCCATGCGGCATCAGGCAAACGAGGCCCGACATGCGCAGCCATTTGCTTTCACCTGATGAGATGAACTGGTCAAACATGATCTGCGCGCCGTTGGCGAAGTCACCGAACTGCGCTTCCCAGAGCGTCAGCGCATTCGGCTCGGCCAGCGAGTAGCCATATTCAAAGCCCAGCACCGCGTATTCGCTGAGCATGGAGTCGATGACTTCATACTCGGCCTGACCCTCGCGGATATGGTTCAGCGGATAGTAGCGGTCTTCGTTGTCTTGGTTCACGAAAGCGGAGTGACGCTGGCTGAAGGTGCCGCGCGTGCTGTCCTGACCCGAGAGGCGCACTTTGTAGCCTTCGGTCAGCAAGGAACCGAAGGCCATCGCCTCAGCCGTCGCCCAGTCAAAGCCTTCACCGCTTTCGAACATCTGCTTTTTCGCTTCGAGCAGACGCCCAATGGTCTTGTGCAGCGGGAATTTGTCCGGCGCGGTGGTGATCGCCTTGCCGACGTCTTGCAGCGTCTCGGGCGCGATGGCGGTTTTACCGCGCTGGTAGGACTTGTTCTTTTTGTCCATGCCGGACCACTTGCCGTCCAGCCAGTCGGCCTTGTTCGGGCGATAGTCCTTACCGGCCTCGAACTCATCTCCCAGATGGTTCTGGAAGGCGGTCTTCATGTCTTCGATCTCACCCTCGGGGATCAGACCGTCGGCCACCAGACGTTGGGTATAAAGGCTGAGCGTGGTTTTCTGTTTCTTGACGCTCTTGTACATCACCGGGTTGGTAAACATCGGCTCGTCGCCTTCGTTGTGACCAAAGCGGCGGTAACAAAAGATGTCGATGACCACGTCTTTGTGGAACTTTTGACGGAACTCTGTCGCTACGCGGGCGGCGTGCACCACGGCTTCGGGGTCATCGCCGTTGACGTGGAAGATCGGCGCCTCAACCACCAGCGCGTTGTCAGTGGGGTAGGGCGAGGAGCGCGAGAAATGCGGCGCGGTGGTGAAGCCGATCTGGTTGTTCACCACGATATGCATGGTGCCGCCGGTCTTGTGGCCTTTGAGACCCGAGAGCGCGAAACATTCCGCCACGACGCCTTGGCCCGCAAAGGCCGCGTCACCGTGTAGCAGGATCGGCATGACGGCGGTGCGGTCCTTGTCGTTCAGCTGGTCCTGCTTGGCGCGGACCTTGCCCAAAACCACGGGGTTCACCGCTTCGAGGTGGCTGGGGTTCGCGGTCAGCGACAGGTGGACAGAATTACCATCAAACTCACGGTCCGACGAGGCGCCGAGGTGGTATTTCACATCGCCCGAACCATCCACATCGTCAGGCTTAAAGCTGCCGCCTTGGAATTCGTTGAAGATCGCCCGGTAGGGCTTTTGCATCACATTGGCCAGCACCGAGAGGCGGCCCCGGTGCGGCATGCCGATAACGATGTCCTTGACGCCCAACTGGCCGCCGCGTTTGATGATCTGCTCCATCGCGGGAACAAGGCTTTCGCCGCCATCAAGGCCGAAGCGTTTGGTGCCCATGTATTTGACATGGAGGAACTTCTCAAAGCCCTCGGCTTCGACCAATTTGCTCAGGATCGCCTTGCGGCCTTCCTTGGTGAAGTGGATTTCCTTGCCGTAGCCTTCGATCCGTTCCTTCAGCCAACCGGCCTGCTCAGGGTCGGAGATATGCATGTATTGCAGCGCGAAGGTACCGCAGTAGGTGGAGCGCACGATGTCGACGATCTGCTTCATGGTGGCCACTTCGAGGCCTAGCACCTGATCGATGAAGATCGGGCGGTCCATGTCGGCATCGGTGAAACCGTAGGATTTCGGGTCAAGCTCGGGCTGGTTGCCAGTGTCGCGCATGCCCAGCGGGTCGAGATCGGCGGACAAGTGGCCCCGGATGCGGTAGGCGCGGATCAGCATCAGCGCGCGGATGCTGTCGAGTACGGCTTGTTTGACCTGTGCGTCGGAAACCTCAACCCCCTTCTCGGCGGCTTTGGCCTTGATCTTGTCGCCCGCGGCCTGTGCTTCGGTCGGTTCGGGCCAAACGCCGGTCAGCGCGCCCATCACCTCGCTTTGGGGGGCGGGGGGCCAATCGGGCCGCGCCCAAGAGGGGCCAGCGGCCTCGGCCTGTGCGGTTTCGGCGTCATCGCCCATCGCCGCAAAAAACGTCTGCCATGCCTCGTCGACCGTGTTGGGGTCGTTGGCATAGCGGGCGTACATCGCCTCAAGATATTCCGCGTTTTCGCCTTCCATGAAGGAAGAGGCGTGGAACTGTTCGTTGGCGGGTTGGTCGGTCATTGGGTCACCTTTGTTCGGCGGGGCAGACGGGACAGGGTCAGAATCAGGGTCGGTCTATAGTCAGGCCCGGGGCGGGGGGCCATAGGTATTGAGGGCGGGGTCACA
>NZ_LWER01000436.1:0-30534 GCF_001634775.1 Sulfitobacter sp. HI0027 | reverse complement strand
CCGTTTAAAGAGGTACGTGAGCTGGGTTTAGAACGTCGTGAGACAGTTCGGTCCCTATCTTCCGTGGGTGTAGGATACTTGAGAGGAGTTGCCCCTAGTACGAGAGGACCGGGGTGAACGATCCACTGGTGGACCAGTTGTTATGCCAATAGCAGTGCTGGGTAGCTATGATCGGACAGGATAACCGCTGAAGGCATCTAAGCGGGAAGCCCCCCTCAAAACAAGGTATCCCTGAGAGCCGAGGTAGACCACCTCGTCGATAGGCCAGAGATGTAAGCGTGGTAACACGTTCAGTTGACTGGTACTAATTGCTCGATAGGCTTGATTTGATCCAGTAGAAGCAAGACTTCAACTTATCAATCAAAAGCATACACATACAATCAGTGGTACATGACTTGGACAAACAACGCTCAGCGCTGCAGTGGTGACCCCGTCGCTCTACTGCGCAGAGCGCTCTATCAGGAATTTATTTGGTTTGGTGATCATAGCGCGAGCAAAACACCTGGTCCCATCCCGAACCCAGCCGTTAAGTGCCGTAGCGCCGATGGTACTGCGTCTTAAGACGTGGGAGAGTAGGTCATCGCCAAACCTAATAAGTTCCTGATAAAAACAGTATCTCTCCACGATGAGAAAAATAACAAAACCGCCGCAGCTATAAAGCTGCGGCGGTTTTGTGTTTGGGGGGCGGGGGGGGGCGCAAAACCACTATGCCCAAGAACTGTCCATTTTCCGCCCTGCAGAGGGCGCAATAGATCGGTAACTCTTTCGGAACCGCCTAGAGAGATCGATAAGATGACCCCCACAGATAAGGTTGCCCCTGCTTCAGCATCTGAACTAGACCCCACCGCGCTGTCTGCGATCCGAAACGTGATGACGGAGAGGCATGAGGGCACCGGGATGGACACACCGGAGCCCCCCGCCAAACATCGGCAGTCCGGACGCAATGCCTTTCCCGAGCTGCCGGAGCCGGAGGCTGCCAAAGGCAAATCCGAAAAACGTTTGCCGCTCAAGATACCTAAGAAACGACCGTCGCCTCGGGCGGTGATGCTGAGCCTGCTTGCGCTCGCTGTGATTCTGCGGCCTTGGTTAGTACTGGGCGTGGTTTTCATCGCGGTGTTCGTCTCGCTGGGGGTCTTTCTCGCCCTTGGTTATGACGGGTTTTGGGGGCGCGCACTGGCGCTTGGGCGCTGGTATGCCGCGCGGCGGCCGGAGCGGGCGGCGGCGCTTCATGCACGTTTGGATGCATTCGCGATGAAATGGGATGCGGTGCTTGATCGCTTTCCCGAAGGGATGGTCGACGGGCTTTATCTGCCGGACTTTGGCGAGATGGCAGCGGCTGAGACCCGCTATGACGAAGCCCTGGATCGCCGGTTTGACAGTCTGCGCAACTCCGAAGCCTAGGCTGCACGCGATGGTGTCTTGAAACTAGGGGGCGGACCCGTTACATCCGCCCAATCGGGCAACAAGGAAAGATGTCATGGCCACCACCAATCCGCTTCAGTTCATCCAGCAGGTTCGTACCGAAGTTGCCAAGGTTGTTTGGCCGACCAAGCGCGAAGTGATGCTGACCACTGTGATGGTCTTTATCCTCGCCGCGCTGACGGCGGTTTTCTTTGCGATCGTAGACATCCTGATCCGCGGCGGTCTGCAGCAGATCCTTGGGATGTTCGGCTAAGCATCGCCCGCGCGGGTGAATTTATCTTTACACCCTTGAAACCTGCGTCTGCGCGGGCTATTGCGCAGACCTGACCTGAAAAGGGGCGTGCGGCGATTCGAGTTGCGCGCCGATTTTTTGTTCAGATGTTGCGGGGCCGAGGCTCCGTGTGATTGACGAATTTACATGCCGGGGCAGCCCGCATGGCAAGACAGGGACCAGAGTTCAGATGGCAAAACGGTGGTATTCGGTCAGTGTCCTGTCGAACTTCGAAAAGAAGATCGCCGAGCAGATCCGCGCATCCGTGGCCGAGCAGGAACTTGAAGACCAGATTGACGAAGTGCTGGTGCCCACCGAAGAGGTGATCGAGGTCCGGCGCGGCAAGAAGGTGACAACCGAGCGTCGCTTCATGCCCGGCTATGTGCTGGTGCATATGGAAATGTCCGACGCGGGCTATCACCTGATCAACTCGATCAACCGCGTCACCGGTTTCTTGGGCCCGCAAGGCCGCCCGATGCCGATGCGCGATGCTGAGGTTCAAGCGATCCTGGGTCGTGTGCAGGAAGGCGAAGAAGCCCCACGCACGCTGATCCACTTCGAGATCGGCGAGAAGGTCAAGGTTGCCGACGGTCCATTCGAGGACTTCGACGGCATGATCGAAGAGGTCGACGAGGACAACCAGCGCCTCAAGGTGTCGGTCTCGATCTTTGGCCGGGAAACCCCGGTCGAATTGGAATTCACGCAGGTCAACAAACAGATCTGAGTGTGTGGCGGGCTCAGGTCTGCCATCCCGGCGCCTCAACGGTGTCGGTCATTGTGGGAGGCAAGGGCGCCGCGGCGCCCAACCCGGACCACGCAACGAAGATCCCGCGGGGCGCGCCCCAAGGGTGTTGAAAGGAGAATGGTCAGATGGCCAAGAAACTCGTCGGTACGATGAAGTTGCAAGTCAAAGCGGGTCAAGCAAACCCGTCCCCGCCCGTGGGTCCAGCCCTCGGTCAGCGCGGCATCAACATCATGGAATTCTGTAAGGCGTTCAATGCCAAGACCGCAGACATGGAGCCGGGCGCACCGTGCCCCACCGTGATCAGCTACTATCAGGACAAGTCCTTCACCATGGACATCAAGACGCCCCCGGCGTCCTACTACCTGAAAAAAGCTGCCAAGGTGAACTCTGGCGCGAAAACGCCGAGCCGTGAAACCGTCGGTACCGTAACCACCAAGCAGCTGCGCGAGATCGCAGAAGCAAAAGCCGCCGACCTGTCCGCGAACGACGTGGAAGCGGCGATGAAAATCATTCTGGGCTCTGCCCGGTCCATGGGCATCGAGGTGAAGTAAGATGGCAAAACTTGGAAAACGCACCCGCGCCGCCCGTGAAGCCTTTGCTGGTAAAGAAGAGATCACCGTTGAAGAAGCGGTAAGCCTCATCAAAGCAAACGCAAACGCAAAGTTTGACGAAACCATCGAGATCGCGATGAACCTCGGTGTTGACCCACGCCACGCTGACCAGATGGTCCGCGGTGTTGTCGGCCTGCCCAACGGCACCGGCAAAACCATGCGCGTTGCTGTCTTCGCCCGTGGCGCGAAAGCTGAAGAAGCCGAAAAGGCTGGCGCAGATATCGTTGGTGCAGAAGACCTGATGGAAACCGTGCAGTCCGGCAAGATCGACTTTGATCGTTGCATCGCGACACCCGACATGATGCCGATCGTTGGCCGTCTGGGTAAAGTGCTTGGCCCCCGTAACCTGATGCCGAACCCCAAGGTTGGCACCGTGACCATGGATGTCGCCGACGCCGTGAAAGCGGCCAAGGGCGGTGAAGTTCAGTTCAAAGCCGAAAAGGGCGGTGTCGTCCACGCAGGCGTTGGCAAACTGTCCTTCGACGAAGCCAAGCTGGCCGAGAACATCCGTGCCTTTGTTGGCGCGGTGTCCAAAGCCAAGCCTGCCGGTGCCAAAGGCACATATATGAAAAAGATCAACCTGAGCTCCACAATGGGCCCGGGCGTGTCGGTCGCTGTCGAGAACGCAACCGCCGAGTGATCCAGTGGGGTGGGGGCCAGCCTCCCACCTTACGACCCGAGATTTGGCGGCTTCGGCCGTCAGATACGCAAGGACCAAAAGATCGGTCCGCGCGTCTGTCCGAGACGGAGGGTTTGGGCCTTGGCCTGAATAATTCCTTCCTGAGATGGGAAACCGGAAAAATTCTGCCCTCGGGCGGTTTTGGCCGGGACCCTGACATTGGACCCGAATGGGATGCAGAAGACCGCATCCTGAACTGAGCCGGGGGGCAACCCCCAAATTTGGAGTGAAACTGTGGATAGAGCACAAAAAGAACAGCTGGTCGACGAACTCGGCCAGATCTTTGAAAGCTCTGGCGTCGTTGTGGTTAGCCACTACGTCGGTTTGACAGTTGCCGAAATGCAGGACCTTCGGGCGCGCGCACGCGCTGCCGGTGGGGCCGTGCGTGTTGCCAAAAACAGGCTCGCCAAGATCGCCCTTGAGGGCAAGCCATGCGAAAGCATCGCTGACCTTCTGACGGGTATGACCGTTCTGACCTATTCTGAGGATCCTGTGGCTGCGGCCAAGGTTGCTCAGGAGTTCTCCAAGGAAAACCCAAAGCTGGTGATCCTTGGTGGTTCCATGGGTGAGAACGCGTTGGACGCCGCTGGTGTCGAAGCCGTGTCGAAAATGCCTTCGCGGGAGGAGCTTATCTCCACCATCGCGGGCATGCTCGGCGCACCTGCTTCGAACATCGCCGGGGCCATTGGCGCACCTGCAAGCAACATCGCATCCATCTTGTCCACGATTGAGGACAAGGCGGCTGCGTAAGGCATATCGTCAAGCCGGCGCTCGGGTTGAACACGCGCGTTGGAACACACATATCGTAACGGAAAGAGCTAAACATGGCTGATCTGAAAAAACTGGCAGAAGACATCGTTGGTCTGACTCTGCTTGAAGCACAAGAACTGAAAACCATCCTGAAAGACGAGTACGGCATCGAGCCCGCCGCTGGCGGCGCAGTGATGATGGCTGGTCCTGCTGATGGCGGCGCTGCCGAAGAAGAAAAGACCGAATTTGACGTCGTTCTGAAGAACGCCGGCGCATCCAAGATCAACGTGATCAAGGAAGTCCGCGGCATCACGGGTCTCGGCCTGAAAGAAGCCAAAGACCTGGTCGAAGCCGGTGGCAAGATCAAAGAAGGCGTCGACAAAGCCGAAGCCGAAGACATCAAAGGCAAGCTGGAAGCAGCTGGCGCCGAAGTCGAGCTGGCCTAAGCCAGAGGTGCGCGGCAACGTGCACCACGCATGAACAAGGGCTGGACGGGAGTTTTCCTGTCCAGCCTGACCTGTTTTGACGAATGTTCTAGCTCAGAGCATTTCTCTGGAGAGGTCCATGGTCGGAAGGGATGCAGTGGGACGCATTCCAAGAATTGACCCGGATTTTCCGCTCTTATGGGCGCGCACCACGGCCCCGGTGGTTGATGCGCTCGGCAAGAGACACGAAAGGTGACACGACACATGGCACAATCCTTCCTTGGCCAGAAACGTCTGCGTAAATATTACGGCAAAATCCGCGAAGTGCTGGAGATGCCGAACCTCATCGAGGTTCAGAAATCCTCTTACGATCTGTTCTTGAATTCCGGCGACGCCGAGACCCCCACCGATGGTGAAGGTATCACAGGCGTTTTCCAGTCGGTTTTCCCGATCAAAGATTTCAATGAGACCTCCGTGCTTGAATACGTCAAGTACGAGCTCGAAAAGCCGAAATACGATGTTGAGGAATGTCAGCAGCGTGACATGACCTACAGCGCGCCGCTTAAGGTGACGCTGCGCCTCATCGTGTTTGATGTGGACGAAGACACCGGCGCGAAGTCGGTCAAAGACATCAAAGAACAAGACGTGTTCATGGGCGACATGCCCCTGATGACGCCGAACGGCACTTTCGTCGTGAACGGCACCGAGCGTGTGATCGTATCCCAGATGCACCGCTCCCCGGGCGTGTTCTTTGACCACGACAAGGGCAAAACCCACTCGTCGGGCAAGCTCCTCTTCGCTTGCCGCATCATCCCCTACCGCGGTTCCTGGCTGGACTTCGAATTCGACGCCAAAGACATCGTCTTTGCCCGGATTGACCGCCGCCGCAAACTGCCTGTGACGACCTTGCTCTATGCCCTTGGGCTGGACCAAGAGGCGATCATGAACGCCTATTACAACACGGTTACCTACACGCTGGAGAAGAACAAGGGCTGGGTTGCACCCTTCTTCCCCGACCGCGTGCGCGGCACCCGTCCGACCTATGATCTGGTGGATGCAGCGACAGGTGAAATCCTGTTCGAAGCGACCAAAAAGGTCACGCCTCGCGCCGTCAAAAAACTGCTCGACGAAGGCAAGGTCAAAGACCTGCTGCTGCCCTTCGATCACATCGTTGGCAAGTTCGTCGCGCGTGACATCATCAACGAAGAAACCGGTGCGATCTACGTCGAAGCCGGTGACGAGTTGACGCTGGAATACGACAAAGACGGCACCCTGATCGGCGGCACCGCGAAAGAGCTGATCGACGCGGGCATCACCGAGATTCCGCTGCTGGATATCGACAACGTCAATGTTGGCCCCTACATGCGCAACACCATGGCGATGGACAAGAACATGAACCGCGACACCGCGCTCATGGACATCTACCGCGTCATGCGTCCGGGCGAACCGCCCACCGTCGAGGCCGCCTCCGCGCTCTTTGACACGCTGTTCTTTGATAGCGAACGCTATGACCTCTCGGCCGTTGGCCGCGTGAAAATGAACATGCGTCTGGCACTCGACAAACCCGACACACAGCGTACGCTGGACCGTGACGACATCGTCGCTTGTATCAAAGCGCTGGTTGACCTGCGCGATGGCCGTGGCGACATCGACGACATTGACCACCTCGGCAACCGTCGTGTGCGTTCCGTCGGCGAATTGATGGAAAACCAGTACCGCGTTGGCCTGCTGCGCATGGAGCGTGCGATCAAAGAGCGGATGTCCTCTGTCGAGATCGACACCGTGATGCCGCAAGACCTGATCAACGCCAAGCCGGCCGCGGCTGCGGTGCGTGAATTCTTTGGCTCGTCGCAGCTGTCGCAGTTCATGGACCAAACCAACCCGCTCTCCGAAGTGACGCACAAGCGTCGTCTCTCGGCGCTTGGGCCGGGCGGTTTGACACGTGAGCGTGCGGGCTTTGAAGTCCGCGACGTTCACCCGACCCACTATGGTCGGATGTGCCCGATTGAAACGCCGGAAGGGCCGAACATTGGTCTGATCAACTCGCTGGCCACTTTTGCCCGCGTGAACAAATACGGCTTCATCGAAACGCCTTACCGCGTGGTCAAGGACAGCACCGTCACCGACGAAGTGCACTACATGTCCGCGACCGAGGAAATGCGCCACACCGTGGCTCAGGCGAACGCCAACCTCGACGAGAACATGAAGTTTGTGAACGAACTGGTCTCGACCCGTCAGTCCGGCGACTACACGCTGGCCCCGACAGAAAACGTGGACCTGATCGACGTTTCGCCCAAGCAGTTGGTCTCGGTCGCTGCTTCGCTGATCCCGTTCCTCGAAAACGACGACGCCAACCGCGCTCTCATGGGCTCGAACATGCAACGTCAGGCGGTTCCGCTTCTGCAAGCTGAGGCGCCGCTTGTCGGCACCGGCATCGAAGAAGTGGTGGCACGCGACTCTGGCGCCGCCTACACGGCCCGCCGCGCGGGTATCATCGACCAAGTCGATGCGTCGCGTATCGTGATCCGGGCCACCGAAGACCTTGAGCTGGGCGACGCGGGTGTGGACATCTACCGCATGCGCAAGTTCCAGCGCTCGAACCAGAACACCTGCATCAACCAGCGTCCGCTGGTGAAGGTGGGCGAGAAGGTCACCAAGGGGCAGGTCATCGCGGATGGTCCGTCCACCGACATGGGGGAACTGGCGCTCGGCAAGAACGTCGTCGTCGCCTTCATGCCGTGGAATGGCTACAACTACGAAGACTCCATCCTGATCTCCGAGCGGATTTCCCGTGACGACGTCTTCACCTCGATCCACATTGAGGAATTCGAAGTCGCCGCGCGTGACACGAAGCTTGGGCCAGAAGAGATCACCCGCGACATCCCCAACGTCGGCGAGGAAGCCCTTCGCAACCTCGACGAAGCCGGTATCGTTTACATCGGTGCGGACGTTGAGCCGGGCGACATCCTTGTGGGTAAGATCACACCGAAGGGCGAAAGCCCGATGACGCCGGAAGAAAAGCTTCTGCGCGCCATTTTCGGTGAGAAAGCCTCTGACGTGCGCGACACTTCGTTGCGTGTGAAGCCGGGCGATTTCGGCACGGTTGTCGAAGTGCGTGTCTTTAACCGTCACGGCGTTGAGAAAGACGAGCGTGCGCTGCAGATCGAGCGTGAGGAAGTCGAACGTCTGGCCCGTGACCGGGACGACGAGCTGGCGATCCTTGACCGCAACATCTATGCGCGTCTCAAGGATATGATCCTTGGCAAAATTGCCGTCAAAGGCCCCAAAGGCGTGAAGGCGAACAGCCAGATCACCGAGGAACTGCTGGAAACCCTGACCCGTGGTCAGTGGTGGCAGCTGGCCCTTGAGGACGAGGATGACGCGAAGATCGTCGAAGCCCTGAACGAGCAGTATGAGATCCAGAAACGGACCTTGGATGCACGTTTCGAGGACAAGGTCGAAAAAGTACGTCGTGGTGACGATCTGCCCCCGGGTGTGATGAAGATGGTCAAAGTGTTCGTGGCGGTGAAGCGTAAGCTGCAGCCGGGCGACAAGATGGCCGGTCGTCACGGGAACAAGGGTGTGATCTCGAAAGTGGTGCCGATGGAGGACATGCCGTTCCTCGCCGATGGTACCCCGGTCGACTTCTGTCTTAACCCTTTGGGCGTGCCTAGCCGGATGAACGTTGGTCAGATTCTTGAGACGCATATGGGTTGGGCCGCACGCGGTCTGGGCCTGAATGTCGACGAGGCGCTGCAAGAGTACCGCCGTTCGGGTGATCTGACACCGGTGCGCGAAGCGCTGAGCTTGGCCTACGGCGATGATGTCTACGAAGAAGGCATCAGCGGCATGGACGAAGACACGCTGCTTGAAGCGGCTGGTAACGTGCGCCGCGGCGTGCCAATCGCCACGCCGGTCTTTGACGGTGCCAAGGAAGCGGACGTGAACGACAGCCTCAAGCGGGCCGGGTTCGACACCTCCGGTCAGTCGGTGCTGTTCGATGGTCGTACAGGTGAGCAGTTTGCCCGCCCGGTGACTGTCGGCGTCAAGTACCTGCTCAAGCTGCACCACTTGGTGGACGACAAGATCCACGCACGTTCGACAGGGCCGTACTCCCTCGTCACACAGCAGCCGCTGGGTGGTAAGGCACAGTTCGGTGGCCAGCGCTTTGGTGAGATGGAAGTCTGGGCTCTCGAAGCCTACGGCGCCGCTTACACATTGCAGGAAATGCTGACCGTCAAGTCGGACGACGTCGCGGGCCGGACCAAGGTCTATGAAAGCATCGTCAAGGGCGAGGATAACTTCGAAGCGGGCATTCCAGAGAGCTTTAACGTTCTCGTTAAGGAAGTGCGCGGCCTCGGCCTGAATATGGAACTCCTGGATGCGGAGGAGGATGAGTGACGCGGTAAACGGGATTTTTTAAAAATCCCGGCCCGTTTTCTTCGAAAGAAAACGGGTCCAGTCCCTCCCAACGCACCCCTTTCAAGGATTTGAAAATGAACCAGGAACTGACAAACAACCCGTTCAACCCGCTGACGCCACAAAAAGCGTTTGACGAAATCAAGGTCTCTTTGGCCTCGCCAGAGCGGATCCTCAGCTGGTCCTTCGGTGAGATCAAGAAGCCGGAAACCATCAACTACCGGACGTTCAAGCCCGAGCGTGACGGCCTGTTCTGCGCGCGTATCTTTGGCCCGATCAAAGACTACGAATGCCTTTGCGGCAAATATAAGCGGATGAAGTATCGCGGCGTTGTCTGCGAGAAATGCGGTGTCGAAGTGACGCTGCAAAAGGTCCGCCGTGAGCGTATGGGCCACATCGAACTGGCGTCGCCCGTGGCGCATATCTGGTTCCTCAAGTCCCTGCCTTCGCGCATCGGCCTGATGCTGGACATGACACTGCGTGATCTTGAACGTGTTCTCTACTTTGAGAACTACGTCGTGATCGAGCCGGGCCTTACCGATCTTCAATACGGTCAGATGATGACCGAAGAAGAGTACATGGACGCCCAAGACGCCTATGGCATGGACGCTTTCACCGCCAACATCGGTGCCGAAGCGATCCGCGAAATGCTGGCCGCCATTGATCTGGAAGCCGAAGCCGAGACCCTGCGCGCCGATCTGAAAGAGGCGACAGGCGAGCTGAAGCCCAAGAAGATCATCAAGCGTCTGAAAGTGGTTGAGTCCTTCCTCGAGTCGGGCAACCGGCCTGAGTGGATGGTCATGACCGTGATCCCGGTGATCCCGCCAGAACTGCGCCCGCTGGTGCCGCTGGATGGTGGCCGTTTCGCGACCTCTGACCTCAACGACCTGTACCGCCGCGTGATCAACCGGAACAACCGTTTGAAGCGTCTCATTGAGCTGCGCGCACCTGACATCATCGTCCGCAACGAAAAGCGGATGCTGCAGGAATCCGTCGACGCTCTGTTCGACAACGGCCGTCGTGGCCGTGTCATCACCGGTGCCAACAAGCGCCCGCTGAAGTCGCTGTCCGACATGCTGAAAGGTAAGCAGGGACGCTTCCGTCAGAACCTTTTGGGTAAGCGCGTCGACTTCTCGGGCCGTTCGGTCATTGTGACCGGTCCTGAGTTGAAGCTGCACCAATGTGGTCTGCCCAAAAAGATGGCTTTGGAGCTTTTCAAGCCGTTCATCTACTCGCGGCTTGAGGCCAAAGGTCTGTCCTCCACCGTGAAACAGGCGAAAAAGCTGGTCGAGAAAGAGCGTCCCGAAGTTTGGGACATTCTTGATGAGGTGATCCGTGAGCACCCCGTCATGCTCAACCGCGCGCCGACGCTTCACCGTCTCGGCATTCAGGCGTTTGAGCCCGTGTTGATCGAAGGTAAAGCGATCCAGCTTCACCCGCTCGTCTGCTCGGCCTTCAACGCTGACTTCGACGGTGACCAGATGGCCGTTCACGTGCCGCTCTCGCTGGAAGCCCAGTTGGAAGCACGTGTTCTGATGATGTCCACGAACAACGTTCTGTCGCCTGCAAACGGCGCACCGATCATCGTGCCGTCGCAGGATATGATCTTGGGTCTCTACTACACGACCCTTGAGCGCAAAGGCATGGTTGGCGAAGGCATGGTCTTTGGCTCGGTTGATGAGGTGCAGCACGCCCTCGACGCCGGTGCGGTTCACCTGCACACCAAGATTAAAGCGCGGATCAAACAGATCGACGCCGAAGGCAACGAAGTGATGATGCGCTTTGACACGACCCCCGGTCGTATCCGTCTTGGTGCGCTTCTGCCACTGAACGCGAAAGCGCCGTTTGACCTCGTCAACCGTCTGCTGCGTAAGAAAGAAGTGCAGCAGGTCATCGACACCGTCTACCGTTATTGCGGTCAGAAAGAGTCGGTTATCTTCTGTGACCAGATCATGACCATGGGTTTCCGCGAAGCTTTCAAAGCGGGCATCTCCTTCGGCAAAGACGACATGCTGATCCCCGACACCAAATGGCCGCTGGTTGAAGAGACCCGTGAGCAGGTGAAGGACTTTGAACAGCAGTATATGGACGGCCTGATCACTCAGGGCGAAAAGTACAACAAAGTCGTCGATGCATGGTCGAAGTGTAACGACAAGGTCACCGAGGCGATGATGGGCTCCATCTCGGCCACCACGTACCACGAGAATGGTTCCGAAAAAGAGCCAAACTCGGTCTACATGATGGCCCACTCCGGTGCTCGTGGCTCGGTCACGCAGATGAAACAGCTGGGCGGGATGCGCGGCCTGATGGCGAAGCCGAATGGCGACATCATCGAAACGCCGATCATCTCGAACTTTAAAGAAGGTCTGACCGTTCTTGAGTACTTCAACTCGACACACGGTGCGCGGAAAGGTCTGTCGGATACCGCTCTGAAAACAGCGAACTCCGGTTACCTGACACGCCGTCTGGTGGACGTAGCCCAGGACTGCATCGTGCGTGAGCATGACTGCGGGACCGAAACTGCGATCACTGCCGAAGCGGCTGTCAACGACGGTGAGGTTGTCTCCTCGCTGGCCGAGCGTCTGCTGGGCCGTGTTGCGGCGGATGACATTCTGGTGCCCGGCGCCGAGGATGTTCTGGTGCCCGCAGGTTCGTTGATCGACGAGCGCATGTCGGATGCCATCGACGAAGCCGGGGTGCAGTCCGCACGGATCCGCAGCCCGCTGACCTGTGATGCCGAAGAGGGTGTCTGCGCCATGTGCTATGGCCGTGACCTTGCACGCGGTACGCTGGTTAACCAAGGTGAGGCCGTCGGCATCATCGCGGCCCAGTCGATCGGTGAACCCGGTACTCAGCTGACGATGCGGACCTTCCACATCGGCGGCGTTGCTCAGGGTGGTCAGCAGTCCTTCCTCGAAGCCAGCCAGTCCGGCAAAATCGTGTTCGACAATGCGCAGACGCTTGAAAACAGCGCCGGTGAAATGCTCGTCATGGGTCGGAACATGAAACTTTCGATCGTCGATGAGAACGGCGATGAACGCGCCAGCCACAAGATCGGCTACGGCACCAAGCTTCACGTCAAGGAAGGCGACAGCGTTGCACGCGGCGACAAGTTGTTCGAATGGGATCCCTACACCCTGCCGATCATCGCCGAAAAACCGGGTATGACCAAATACGTCGACCTTGTTTCGGGCATCGCGGTCAAAGAAGACACCGACGAAGCAACCGGCATGACCCAGAAGATCGTGATCGACTGGCGCGCGGCCCCCAAGGGCAACGAGCTTAAGCCCGAGATCATCTTGGTGGGTGAAGATGGCGAGCCGGTCCGCAACGATGCGGGCAACCCGGTGACCTATCCGATGTCGGTGGATGCGGTTCTGTCCGTTGAGGACCAGACCGAGGTGCAGGCCGGTGACATCATCGCGCGTATCCCGCGTGAAGGTGCCAAGACCAAGGACATTACCGGTGGTCTGCCGCGTGTGGCCGAACTCTTTGAGGCACGTCGCCCCAAAGACCACGCCATCATCGCGGAAATCGACGGCTATGTGCGCTTCGGCAAGGACTACAAGAACAAGCGCCGCATCGCGATCGAAAGCTCGGATGATCCGGACGTGAAGGTTGAATACATGGTGCCCAAGGGGAAACACATCCCCGTTGCCGAAGGCGACTTCGTGCAGAAGGGTGACTACATCATGGACGGCAACCCCGCGCCGCACGACATTCTGGCGATCATGGGCGTCGAAGCTCTGGCTGAATACATGATTGACGAAGTGCAGGACGTTTACCGCCTGCAGGGTGTGAAGATTAACGACAAACACATCGAAGTCATCGTGCGTCAAATGCTGCAGAAGTGGGAAATCCAAGAAAGCGGCGACACCACGCTGCTCAAGGGTGAACACGTCGACAAGCAGGAATTCGATCAGGCCAACGAAAAGGCCTTGTCGAAAGGTGGCCGTCCTGCCAAGGGCGAACCGATCCTGCTGGGCATCACCAAGGCGTCGCTGCAGACCCGCAGCTTCATCTCCGCCGCGTCCTTCCAGGAAACAACGCGCGTGCTGACCGAAGCTTCGGTTCAGGGCAAGCGGGACAAGCTGGTCGGTCTGAAAGAGAACGTCATCGTGGGCCGTCTGATCCCGGCGGGCACTGGTGGGGCGACCCAGCAGATGCGCAAAGTGGCGACAGACCGCGACAACGTCGTGATCGAAGCGCGCCGCGAAGAGGCCGAAGCTGCCGCCGCACTGGCAGCACCTGCGGCATCCGCGGATGACGACATCGTCGGTGGTGATGTGTTCAACACGCCGGTCGGTGACGACGAGAGCCGCGATTGATCGCAGGTTTGACCTGAAAATCAGAAGCCCCCGCAGTGAAAGTTGCGGGGGCTTTTTTATGCGCGGTGCCGCAGCCTTGAATGCGCATCGCCAGCGAGATGGCCGGGAATTTGCCGCCGTAGCCTTACATCCGCCACATAGTGGCAATAGGTTTGCGAAAGCTTAACCGTCGTAAGGTTCTTCAGATGACGTCTCGCATTCTACATATCGACGATGATCCGATCATTCTGGAATTGGTAAAGATGATCTTTTCCGACGACAGATCGCTGACCTTTGTCTCCTGCCTGAACGCCCGCGATGCGCTGGCGGTGGTGAATGACCTGAAGCCCGATTTGATCATCAGTGATATCTCCATGCCCGATATGGGTGGTTTGGAATTGGCGCACCGCTTTGGCGAAAACCCCGCCATCGCCGGAACGCCTATTATCTTCCTCAGCGGCCGCACCCGCGATCTTGAGGTTTATGACGCCTTTCGCAATCTGGCCGCGACGGTGATGCAGAAGCCTGTCGAGCCGGGGTTGCTGCGCAGTACGGTTCGGAATCTGTTGGCCAGTCAGCAACAGCCCGTGGCGCAGGCGTCCAACCAGTGAGGCTGCGCAACTGCGGCAGGGGCAGACGTCGTACGTAGTCGCCATGCCGCATTTGCGGGGCGCAAGCGGTGAACCTGCACAGCCCCCCGTTCTTGACAGCTCTCGTGCCCGCTGCCAGTCATTCGGGAGCGGTATCGATATAAGCCGCGCGGTTTATTCCCGGAGCGCTTTCATGTCCCCCAATACCATCGGCGCGCTGCTGATGATCGCCTCGATGGCCTGTTTCACGTTTAACGACACGCTGCTGAAAATGACCGACGGGGCGCTGCCGCTGTTTCAGCTTTTGTTCCTGCGGGGGGTGACGACCTCGGTCCTGATCTTGGCCCTCAGCCGCCAGCTTGGTCGGATTGATTTCCGTCTCCTGCCGCGGGATTGGCAGGTGATTGGCCTGCGCTCGGTGGCCGAGATTGCGGCGGCTTATTTCTTTCTCACCGCGCTGTTCAACATGCCCTTGGCCAATGTCACCGCCATCCTTCAGGTGGTGCCGCTTTCGGTCACGCTGGCGGCGGCATTGGTGTTTCGGCAGGCGGTGGGCTGGCGGCGTTTGGTGGCGATTGGGATCGGTTTCTGCGGTGTCCTGCTGATCGTGAAGCCGGGCGCGGAGGGGTTCAACATTTGGTCGATCTACGTCTTGATCGCGGTGCTTTGCGTGACGGTCCGTGACCTGTCGACCCGCGCTTTGTCGCCTGCGGTGCCTTCCATGACCGTCACTTTGGTGACCGCGCTGTCGGTGATGACGGCGGCGGGGTTGGCATCGCTCAGCGGACCATGGGCGCCGGTGACCCCGTCGGTGGCGGCGCTGATCGGCGGCTCCGGGGTCTTTGTTTTGGGCGGCTATTTCTTTTCAATCCAGGTCATGCGGGTCGGCGACATCGGCTTTGTCGCGCCGTTTCGCTATACCGGCCTGCTTTGGGCGCTGCTGCTGGGCTGGACCGTCTTTGGCGAATGGCCGGGAGCCTTGACCCTGACCGGGGCGGGGATCGTCGTGGCCACAGGGGTCTTTACCCTCTACCGCGAGCGGAAGCTAAAGGTTCAGGCCGAGAAGACCCGCCGCACCTGATCGTTGTCGATGGCAAAGCGCGTTCGAAACAGCGCTTCGCCTTCGGCATCCAGCGGGGCCACGTCCACATGCCGTGCAAGCCCTTGGCGCGAATCGTTCGATCCGTTGTGGCTGCGCACGAACATCGCCGCGTCGGGCAGGCTGACGCAGGGCATGAAACGCGGCAGTTTCTCATGGGCGAAGTTCATAATCGTGACCGGGCTGCCGCCCTTCACATACATCGCCAAGGCTGCCACATTGAGGGGGCGGAACACTTCCGCCGCGCGGATGCCGCCCTGCCCGAACTCCGCGATATACCCTTTGGGCCAGTCGAAAGCGACCGAGCGTTGACCCGTCAAAAGCCCCGCGCTGTCCTCAACCGTACGCCGCAGCCGGGCAATGAAATCGACCGAGACCGCATCGTCATCGTCATAGCGGAATTGGAGGCAGGGCCCTTTGGGGTTGATCCGCGCGGCGTTCAGCACCTCTTTCATCACCTCGCGGTGCTGGCGGGGCGGCTCGCGGTGGATCACCGCTTGCGGCAGGTCGGCGAGGAGCGATTCGAGGCGGCGTGCGTGGTGGTCCGGGAACTGGTCGCCGATCACGAAGATCATTGAGAAATCCGGGTCTGACTGTGCTTTGAGGCAGGGCAGGGCGACGGCCTCAAACAAGCGGAAGCGCTCCTCAAGCCGGGCGTCGTCATAGAGGTAGGCGATACGTTCCTCGGTGGTGTCGTGCCCCACCTGAAATCCACCAAGGGCGGGGTAAGAAAAACGGCATAGGCCGATGGCTTGCATGGTATTGCCCCTCAAGGAAAACTTCGACGAATATGGCGACAGGGGAGAGCCGCTGGCAAGGGGGCTCTGCGAGGGAGGGGGCCACATGGCGCATCCAGAGCACGCGATGCCCTGCTCTGGCCGGCGCCGGGCCGGGCCCTGCTGTTGACAGCCCCCGCGCAACGTCCTATACGCCCGCTATCTCGGAGGTGGAGGCCGCTCTGCCAATCCGAACTCATAACTCAAGTGGTCACGATCCGGCCTACTACTGGCCCGATCCTCTGTTAACCCACCGCGTCGTTTTCCTCGGTACGGGAACGTTGCGGTCATTTTCCTTTGTGGACGCATGAAGTAACCGAAATTAGCCGCATGGGGGATCCCCCGTGTACAAAATCTGAGCGATACGGGGATATATCCGGAATGCCAACGATCCAACAGCTGATCCGCAAGCCGCGGCAGCCGAAAGTCAAACGTTCGAAATCCATGCACCTGCAGGAGTGCCCGCAAAAGCGCGGCGTCTGCACACGGGTTTACACAACGACACCCAAAAAGCCGAACTCGGCCATGCGTAAGGTTGCCAAAGTGCGCCTGACAAACGGTTTCGAAGTCATCTCTTACATCCCGGGCGAGAGCCACAACCTTCAGGAACACTCCGTGGTTCTGATCCGCGGCGGTCGTGTAAAAGACCTTCCGGGTGTGCGTTACCACATCCTGCGCGGTGTTCTTGATACGCAGGGCGTTAAAGACCGTAAGCAGCGTCGTTCGAAGTACGGCGCGAAGCGTCCGAAGTAATCTCGCACAGGTGGGGCACGGCCCCGCCTTTCCACCCGATGTTCGGTGGGGCAGCGCCCCACCACCCGCCAAGAGGAAGACACTGACATGTCACGCCGCCACGCCGCTGAAAAACGCGAAGTCCTGCCAGACGCCAAATACGGCGATCTGGTTCTCACAAAATTCATGAACAACCTGATGATCGACGGCAAAAAATCTGTCGCCGAGCGTATCGTCTACAACGCGATGACCCGCGTCGAAGACAAGATCAAACGCGCCCCGATCGAAGTGTTCCACGAAGCGCTTGAAAACATCCAACCGTCGGTCGAAGTTCGTTCGCGTCGCGTTGGTGGTGCCACCTATCAGGTCCCAGTCGAAGTGCGCCCCGAGCGTCGTCAGGCGCTGGCGATCCGCTGGTTGATCAAAGCCGCCCGTGCGCGTAACGAAAACACCATGGAAGAGCGCCTTGCAGGCGAGCTGCTGGACGCCGTTCAGTCCCGTGGTACCGCTGTTAAAAAGCGCGAAGATACGCACAAGATGGCCGACGCGAACAAAGCGTTCAGCCACTACCGCTGGTAATTTCAACGTCGCGCCCGGTTTCGGGCGCGATCTGTTCGTACTGATATTTTCGAGGAAGCAGCCCCATGGCACGCGACTATCCGCTCCAACGCTACCGCAACTTCGGCATCATGGCTCACATTGATGCCGGCAAAACCACCTGTTCCGAACGCATCCTGTTCTACACCGGCAAATCCCACAACATCGGTGAGGTGCATGACGGCGCCGCAACGATGGACTGGATGGAGCAGGAACAAGAGCGTGGCATCACCATCACCTCCGCCGCGACCACCACGTTCTGGCAGCGCCAGGAAGAGCCCACAGCCGATGCGACATCCGACACCAAGTACCGGATGAACATCATCGACACCCCCGGCCACGTTGACTTCACCATTGAAGTTGAGCGTTCGCTGGCGGTTCTCGACGGCGCAGTTGCCGTTCTTGACGCCAACGCCGGTGTTGAGCCGCAGACCGAAACCGTGTGGCGCCAAGCTGACCGCTACAAGGTGCCGCGTATCGTCTTCGTCAACAAGATGGACAAGATCGGCGCGGACTTCTTCAACTGCGTTCGCATGATCAAAGACCGTACAGGTGCCACGCCTGCACCAGTGCAGATCCCGATTGGTGCAGAGAACGAGCTGGAAGGCATCGTTGATCTGGTCACCATGAAGGAATGGGTCTGGTCTGGCGAAGATCTGGGTGCGGGCTGGGAACAGCGCGAGATCCGTGACAGCCTGAAGGACACTGCCGACGAATGGCGTGCCAAGCTCATCGAGACCGCGGTCGAGATGGACGATGAGGCGATGGAAAACTACCTGATGGATGGCGCCGAGCCGGACGTCGACACCCTGCGCGACCTGATCCGCAAGGGTACGCTGGCGATCAAGTTCATCCCCGTTCTCTGTGGTTCCGCCTTCAAGAACAAAGGTGTTCAGCCGCTTTTGAACGCCGTGATCGACTATCTGCCCAGCCCGCTGGACGTTGTCGACTATATGGGCTTCAAGCCGGGCGATGAGACAGAAACCCGTAACATCCCGCGCCGCGCGGATGATGACATGGCGTTCTCTGGCCTTGCGTTCAAAATCATGAACGACCCCTTCGTTGGTTCGTTGACCTTCACCCGCATCTACTCGGGCGTGCTGAAGAAGGGCGATACCCTTCTGAACTCGACCAAGGGCAAGAAAGAGCGCGTCGGTCGTATGATGATGATGCACTCGATCAACCGCGAAGAGATCGAAGAAGCCTTTGCGGGCGACATCATCGCGCTTGCCGGTCTGAAAGACACCACCACAGGTGACACGCTCTGTGCCGCCAACGATCCGGTGGTTCTGGAAACCATGACCTTCCCCGATCCGGTGATCGAGATCGCGGTTGAGCCAAAGACCAAGGCCGACCAAGAAAAGATGTCTGCAGGTCTGGCCCGTTTGGCCGCCGAAGACCCCTCTTTCCGCGTCGAAACCGATCTGGAATCCGGTCAGACCATCATGAAGGGCATGGGCGAACTTCACCTCGACATTCTGGTGGACCGTCTGAAGCGCGAATTCAAAGTTGAAGCGAACATCGGTGCACCGCAGGTGGCATACCGTGAGACGATCAGCCGCGAAGCCGAGATCACCTACACCCACAAGAAACAGTCGGGTGGTTCGGGTCAGTTCGGTGAAGTTAAGATGATCCTGATGCCGACCGAGCCGGGCGAAGGTTACTCCTTCGAGAGCCGTATCGTCGGTGGTGCCATTCCCAAGGAATACATCCCGGGCGTGGAAAAAGGGATCAAGTCGGTTCTGGACTCCGGTCCGCTGGCGGGCTTCCCGGTCATCGACTTCAAGGTTGCTCTGATCGACGGTAAGTTCCACGACGTTGACTCCAGCGTTCTGGCCTTCGAAATCGCCGCCCGTATGGGTATGCGCGAAGGCATGAAAAAAGCTGGCGCAAAGTTGCTGGAACCGATCATGAAGGTCGAAGTTGTGACACCGGAAGAGTACACCGGTGGCATCATCGGTGACCTGACATCCCGTCGGGGTCAGGTGCAGGGTCAAGACACGCGCGGCAATGCCATCGCGATCGACGCCTTCGTACCGCTGGCCAACATGTTCGGCTACATCAACACGCTGCGTTCGATGTCTTCCGGTCGTGCGAACTTCACCATGCAGTTCGACCACTACGAGCCTGTGCCGCAGAACATCTCTGACGAGATTCAGGCCAAATTTGCATAACCGGGATGGCGGGGTGAACCCCGCCCTACCCAATCTGTAGGGTGGGTTTTTAAGCCCACCACCCAACATCTAAAGGAGCCAACACCATGGCAAAGGCAAAGTTTGAACGTAACAAGCCACACGTCAACATCGGCACAATCGGCCACGTTGACCACGGTAAAACCACGCTGACCGCGGCGATCACCAAATACTTCGGTGACTTCCAAGCGTATGACCAGATCGACGGCGCGCCCGAAGAAAAGGCCCGCGGCATCACCATCTCGACCGCGCACGTTGAGTATGAGACCGAAGCACGTCACTACGCCCACGTCGACTGCCCCGGCCACGCTGACTATGTGAAAAACATGATCACCGGTGCGGCTCAGATGGACGGCGCGATCCTGGTTGTGAACGCGGCCGACGGCCCGATGCCCCAGACCCGCGAGCACATCCTGCTCGGCCGTCAGGTTGGCATCCCCGCCATGGTCGTCTTCATGAACAAAGTTGACCAGGTTGACGACGAAGAGCTGCTTGAGCTGGTTGAGATGGAAATCCGCGAGCTGCTGTCTTCCTACGACTACCCCGGCGACGACATCCCCGTCGTGCCCGGTTCCGCTCTGGCGGCGATGGAAGGCCGTGACGAAAACATCGGCGAGAACGCGATCCGCAAGCTGATGGAAGAAGTCGACAACTACATCCCGACACCAGAGCGTGCTGTTGACCAGCCGTTCCTGATGCCCGTCGAAGACGTGTTCTCGATCTCTGGTCGTGGTACCGTTGTGACCGGCCGTGTTGAGCGTGGCGTGATCAACGTTGGCGACGAAATCGAAATCGTCGGCATCCGCGACACCAAGAAAACCACCTGCACAGGCGTGGAAATGTTCCGCAAGCTGCTGGACCGTGGTGAAGCTGGCGACAACATCGGCGCGCTGCTGCGTGGCGTTGAGCGTGACGGCGTTGAGCGCGGTCAGGTTCTTTGCAAGCCCGGTTCCGTGAACCCGCACACCAAGTTCGAAGCCGAAGCCTATATCCTCACCAAAGAGGAAGGTGGCCGTCACACGCCGTTCTTCGCGAACTACCGTCCGCAGTTCTACTTCCGTACAACTGACGTGACCGGCACCGTTCAGCTGGCAGAAGGCACCGAGATGGTCATGCCCGGCGACAACGTGTCCTTCGGCGTTGAGCTGATCGCACCGATCGCCATGGAAAACGGCCTGCGCTTCGCGATCCGCGAAGGTGGCCGTACCGTTGGCGCGGGCGTCGTTTCCAAAATCACCGAGTGATTTTGGGCGGGGCCTTCGGGCCTGACGTCTGTGAGATTTGAAAGGCCGCAGCGTTTGCTGCGGCCTTTTGCTTTTGTGGGGGAGGGGGCTTTTTGGGACGCTTCGGTGAAACGGGAAAGCTAAGTGTGGTTTTCGGTGGTGATTGAACGTTGGCGGGGTGCGCTGTCACGCCGTGGCCGGCGTGACTTTGCGCACTGGTTCTAAAAACACGGGGGTTTTTAGAACCCTCTTGCCACCTGTTGCGATTCCCCCTATAGGACGCCCATTGAACCGGGGTGCGTTAGACGCGCCCCGTTTGATTTAATACCAAGGCGCGATGAGGGGGCCGGATGAGCCTGCTTCCTCCAATCCGTTAGAATCCCAAAACAAGGGATATGCATATGGCCGTTCAAAGCCAGAACATCCGCATTCGCCTCAAGGCGTTTGACTACCGGGTGCTCGATGCCTCCACTCAGGAAATCGTCAGCACCGCCAAGCGCACAGGCGCTTCGGTTCGCGGTCCCATTCCGCTGCCGAACAAAATCGAGAAATTCACCGTTCTTCGTGGTCCCCACGTTGACAAGAAATCCCGTGACCAGTTCGAAATCCGCACGCACAAGCGTCTGCTGGATATCATTGATCCGACCCCCCAGACCGTGGACGCGCTGATGAAGCTCGACCTCGCTGCTGGCGTGGATGTCGAGATCAAGCTGCAATCGTAAGCCGGGAGGGTAATCATATGTTGCGCTCAGGCGTTATTGCAAAAAAAGTCGGCATGACCCGGCTGTTCATGGAAGACGGCAAGCAGATTCCTGTGACCGTTCTTCAGTTGGACAAGCTTCAGGTTGTCGCACAGCGCACCGCAGACCGTGACGGCTACACCGCCGTTCAGCTCGGTGCCGGTTCGGCGAAAGCCAAACGCACAAGCCAAGCCATGCGTGGCCATTTCGCAGCAGCGAAAGTGGAACCCAAGCGCAAGGTTGCTGAGTTCCGCGTCGATGCGGACGCGATGCTGGACGTTGGTGAGGAAATCATCGCGGACCATTACTTCGCGGGTCAGTACGTTGACGTTGCAGGCACTTCGATCGGTAAAGGTTTTGCCGGTGCGATGAAGCGTCACAACTTCGGCGGTCTGCGGGCGACACACGGTGTCTCCATCAGCCACCGTTCGCACGGCTCCACAGGCCAGTGTCAGGATCCCGGCAAGGTTTTCAAAGGTAAGAAAATGGCCGGTCACATGGGCGCTGCCCGTGTTACCACGCAGAACCTCGAAGTCGTCAAGACCGACAGCGCGCGTGGCCTGATCATGGTCAAAGGCGCCGTTCCTGGCTCCAAAGGTGGCTGGGTCACGGTCAAAGATGCGGTCAAAAAGCCGTTCCCCGAAGACGCGATTCTGCCCGCCGCTCTGAAATCCGCCGCTGAAGAAGCCGCGAAAGCCGCCGAAGAGGCAGCCGCTGCAGCCGCAGCAGAGGCAGAAGCCGAAGCCAAGCGTTTGGCCGAAGAGCAAGCCGCACAGGAAGCCGAAGCGCTAAAGGCCGCTGAAGCTGAAATCGCAGCTGAAGGTTCGGATGCCGATAATTCCGATGCCGACGCTGACAAGAAAGAAGGTGACGCATGAAACTCGATGTCATCAAACTCGACGGTGGCAAAGCCGGGTCCGTAGACCTGGACGAAGCACTGTTCGGCCTTGAGCCGCGTGCCGACATCCTGCACCGCGTCGTGCGCTGGCAGCGCAACAACGCGCAGCAGGGTACGCACAAGGTCAAGACCCGGTCCGAGACCAGCTACTCGACCAAGAAGATCTATCGCCAAAAAGGCACCGGCGGCGCACGCCACGGTGACCGTAACGCGCCGATCTTCCGTAAGGGTGGTATCTACAAGGGTCCGACCCCGCGTAGCCACGGCCACGAGCTGACCAAAAAGTTCCGCAAGCTGGGCCTGCGCCACGCGCTGTCCGCCAAAGCAAAAGCCGGTTCCTTGGTCATCATCGACGAAGCCACATCCGAAGGCAAAACAGCCGCTCTGGCTAAACAGGTGTCGAACCTGGGTTGGAAGCGCGCGTTGGTCATCGATGGCGCTTCGGTCAACGAGAACTTCGCACAGGCCGCGCGCAACATCGAAGGGCTGGATGTCCTGCCGTCGATGGGCGCAAACGTCTATGACATCCTCAAGCGTGACACTCTGGTGATCACCAAAGCGGGGATCGAAGCATTGGAGGCACGCCTGAAATGAGCGCCAAGCATGAACACTACGACGTGATCCGCAAGCCGATCATCACCGAGAAAGCAACCATGGCGTCCGAACAGAACGCCGTCGTTTTCGAAGTGGCGATTGAAAGCAACAAGCCGATGATCAAAGAGGCCGTTGAGGCGCTCTTTAACGTCAAGGTGAAGGCCGTGAACACGTCCATCACCAAAGGCAAGGTCAAGCGTTTCCGGGGCCAGATGGGCCGCCGTAAAGACGTGAAAAAGGCTTATGTGACGCTCGAAGAGGGCAACACAATCGACGTATCCACCGGGCTGTAAGCTTTCGGTTTGGTATTTGGGAAAGGCCTCCGCATTGCGGGGGCCTTTTCCGTTGTGGCGGTTGACCCTTTGGGGATCGCGCATTTGATTTCCCCACGAAGGGTGCCCCCCCCCCCGGCAGCGGGCCGTAGGCGCTGGCCTTTCGGTTCCGTGGGAAGCTTTGCCGCATGGGCCGTTTCCGGCCTAAATGACGCTATGCAGCGGCAAAAGGCATCGGGGGCGTTGCTTGCGGCGCGCTTTCCTCTACAAGACCTCGGAGAACGACAAAAAGCAGGTCTATGTCCCACGAAAAATCTACCCCCGGCGCGTCTGCGGACGTGTCGAACGCGCGCGACTGGGTGCGCGTGCTGGCCCGCTACCGCGAGCCAAGCACTTGGCGCAGCAGTTTTGAACTGGCGATCACGCTCGGGCCGTTTGTCCTTCTTTGGGCACTGGCTTGGTGGGCGTTGTCGATCAGCGGCTGGCTGACACTTGGCATTTCGCTGGTGAATGCAGGCTTCCTGCTGCGGCTTTTTGCGATTCAGCATGACTGCGGCCATGCGGCCTTTTTCAGCAGCCGTCGCACCAGCGATTGGGTGGGCCGCGTGCTGGGGGTGCTGACACTGACGCCCTATGACGTTTGGCGCCGGACCCATTCGATTCACCATTCCTCGGCTGGGAACCTTGGCCGTCGAGGGATTGGCGATATTCACACACTCACCGTTGCAGAGTATCGCGAACTTGGGCTGCTTGGGCGGTTGCAGTACCGTCTCTACCGCAATCCGGTCGTGCTTTTTGGTCTTGGGCCGAGCTACCTGTTTTTCGTGCAGAACCGCGTACCGCTGGGGCTGATGGCGCAAACCCGTTATTGGCTAAGCGCGATGGGCACCAACCTGACGATCCTCGCAGCACTTGCGGTGATCTTCTATTTCGGGGGGGTCATGCCCATTCTGCTCATCTTCGTCCCCAGCACCTTGTTGGCGGCCACGGCGGGCATGTGGCTGTTCTATGTGCAGCACCAGTTCGAGACGACCCATTGGGAGGAAAATGAGGCGTGGGATTTGCATGACGCGGCCTTTCACGGCTCGTCGCATTACATCCTGCCTCGGCCCTTGCAGTGGCTGAGTGCCAATATCGGCATTCACCATGTGCACCACCTTTACAGCCGCATCCCGTTCTACCGCCTGCCGGAAGTGCTGCGCGATCATGTGGCCTTGGCCGAGGGGAACCGGATGACGATTCGCGAAAGCCTCGCCAATGCGCGGCTGCATCTGTGGGATGAAAAGAGCAAGCGCCTGTTATCATTCGCACAGGCGCGCCGCGCCGTTTAAGCCCTAAAATATCGCTGATGTAAGACCCCCGCACCGGCGGGGTTTTTGCGTTTTTAGGGGGAGGCATTACCCAGGCGCGATCCCGTCGGGGCCTGCTTCAATCATGTGGCGACCCCTAGAAAGTTCCGAAAAAATGCTATCAATTTTCTTGGAACAGAGCGGAAAGCTGCCGGTTGTCTCACCGTGGAAGACGGGGTGTTGGGCGCCTCAACTATCTTAAACAAATACGGGAGAGACCTAATGATCTATACCAAAACACTCATGGCCGGCGTATCCGCCGTTGCCCTTTTTGCAGCCGCTCCGGTTCTGGCGCAGGACGCAACAGAAAAAGTAGAAGAGACCATCGAGCGCAACGCCGAAGCCGAGATGGAAGCAGAAGCTGAAGTCGAAGTTGAAGGTGACGCAGCCGCAACCGCTAATGTAGCCGGCGGCCAAGTGGTTGTTGAGCAGGAAGACGCCCAAGTTGACGTGACCGTGCCCGAGCCCGATGTAAACGTTTCGCAGGACGCTCCCGTGGTAACGGTTGAGCAGGGCCAGCCCGAAGTGACCGTGGCCGTGCCCGAGCCGACCGTTCGCGTGCAGCAGCAGGCGCCGATCATCACCGTTGAGCAGGCACAGCCGCAGGTGACCGTGCGTATCCCTGAGCCGGTCGTGACCGTGCAGGTTCCCAAGCCGCAGGTTGATGTGGAAACAGGCGAGCCGATCGTTGATCTGGAGCAGCCCGAACCCGTCGTGAAATTCGTGCGTCCCGAGCCGAAAGTGACCATCGAAGAAGCCGAGCCGCGCGTGACGGTTGAGCAGGCCGAAGCCAATGTGAACGTGGCTGAATCCGAAGAAGCCCGCGTCGCTGTTGAGCAGGAAGAAGCCAACGTGAACGTGCAGCAGGGTGAAGACGCGAATGTCGTCGTCGAAGAAGCCGAAGCGCCTGAGGTCAACGTAGAAGGTGCCGAAGGCGCCGAGATCAACGTCGAGCAAGAGCAAGCCCGCGTGCTGATGGAAGACTTCAATGCTGATGAGCAAGGCAATATGGCCGAAGAAGACCGCACCCGCTATCAAGAGAACGTGCAGCGTCTGCCGATCTTTAACCTGACCGCCGAAGAACTGACCGGCCGCAGCGTCGCCACCGAAACCGGCGAAGATGTTGGCGAGATCGACTTTATCGGCGTCCGTGGCGACACCGTTGTTGCGATCATCGGCGTTGGCGGTTTCCTTGGGATGGGCGAAAACGAAGTCGCCATTCCGGTTGAGAAGCTGATCATGCGTGAAGACGAAGTGATCGTCCCCGGCGTCACCGAAGAGCGTCTGGAAAGCATGCCGGAATTCAACGAAGCAGAAGTTGAAATCCTTGACCCCGGTATGCGTCTGGCCGAGAGCATTGGGCTTGACTAATACCCGCTTTGGGTAATCGGTAAACCTACGGAAGGAGGCGCTTCGGCGCCTTCTTTTCTTTTGTGCGGGCAGGGGAGAGGAATTTCGCCATGCCCACTGGACGGGCAGAATTGAACCTGCTAGGTCGCCACATCGGCTCAAGCCCCGGATTCGTCCGGGGTTTGGCTATTTGAACGATCCCGGTGGTTGGGATGCCTGCCTCGCAAGAGATTTAAGCCCATCCACCACTCCTACAGGGGACCTTCGGGGCCCTACAACCAACGCGCTTTCATCATGATGGATGCGTGCCAAGCAAACGGAAGACAGAGAACATGGCACTCAAGTCGTACAAACCGACGACGCCAGGCCAGCGTGGACTGGTACTGATCGACCGTTCGGAGCTGTGGAAAGGCCGCCCGGTCAAAGCCCTTACTGAGGGTTTGACCAAATCTGGCGGTCGGAACAACACCGGACGAATCACAATGCGTCGTACAGGTGGTGGTGCAAAGCGCCTCTACCGTATCGTTGATTTCAAGCGTAACAAGCTGGACATGTCCGCTGTTGTCGCGCGGATCGAATATGACCCCAACCGGACCGCTTTCATCGCACTGATCCAGTACGAAGACGGCGAGCAGGCCTACATCCTGGCCCCCCAGCGTCTGGCCATCGGCGACAAGATCATCGCCGGCGCCAAAGTGGACATCAAACCCGGTAACGCGATGCCTTTCTCGGGCATGCCGATCGGTACGATCGTCCACAACATTGAGATGAAGCCCGGCAAGGGCGGTCAGATCGCACGTGCCGCCGGCACCTACGCCCAGTTCGTGGGTCGTGACGGTGGCTACGCTCAGATCCGTCTGAGCAGCGGCGAGCTGCGTCTCGTGCGTCAGGAATGCATGGCCACCGTTGGTGCTGTGTCTAACCCCGACAACTCCAACCAGAACTACGGTAAAGCGGGCCGCATGCGTCACAAGGGCATCCGTCCTTCTGTACGTGGTGTGGTGATGAACCCGATCGACCACCCGCACGGCGGTGGTGAAGGCCGGACCTCTGGTGGTCGTCACCCGGTTACTCCTTGG
Organism: Sulfitobacter sp. HI0027; assembly: GCF_001634775.1. Classification (NCBI taxonomy): domain Bacteria; kingdom Pseudomonadati; phylum Pseudomonadota; class Alphaproteobacteria; order Rhodobacterales; family Roseobacteraceae; genus Sulfitobacter; species Sulfitobacter sp. HI0027. The sequence goes on along the minus strand of NZ_LWER01000436.1, from coordinate 3,414 downwards.
GGTAAGCCGACGAAGGGTGCCAAGACCCGCAACAAGAACAAAGCGTCCAGCAAGCTTATCATCCGCTCGCGTCACGCCAAGAAGAAGGGGCGTTAATTCATGGCTCGTTCAGTATGGAAAGGTCCTTTTGTTGACTCTTATGTCCTCAAAAAGGCAGAGGCTTCCCGCGAGGGCGGCCGTAACGAAGTGATCAAGATCTGGTCGCGCCGCAGCACGATCCTGCCCCAGTTCGTGGGTCTGACGTTTGGCGTGTACAACGGTCATAAGCACATCCCTGTTAACGTCAGCGAAGACATGATCGGTCAGAAGTTCGGTGAGTACTCCCCGACTCGGACCTACTACGGTCATGCCGCCGACAAAAAAGCGAAGCGGAAATAAGCCATGAGCAAGGATAAGAATCCCCGCCGCGTGGCAGACAACGAAGCAATGGCAAAACTGCGCATGCTTCGCACCAGCCCGCAGAAACTGAACCTGGTTGCAGCTCTGATCCGTGGCAAGTCCGTGGACAAAGCGCTGACAGACCTGACCTTCTCCAAGAAGCGGGTCGCGCAGGACGTGAAGAAATGCCTTCAGTCCGCGATTGCCAACGCCGAGAACAACCACAACCTGGACGTCGATGAGCTCATCGTGGCCGAGGCCTATGTCGGTAAGAACCTGACCATGAAGCGCGGTCGCCCGCGTGCCCGTGGCCGGTTCGGCAAGATCATCAAGCCGTTTGCCGAGATCACGATCAAAGTGCGTCAAGTTGAGGAGCAAGCCTGATGGGTAACAAAGTCAATCCGATCGGTATGCGTCTTCAGGTGAACCGCACCTGGGATAGCCGCTGGTACGCCGACACCAAAGATTACGGTGATCTTCTGCTCGAAGATCTCGCAATCCGCGACTTTATCAAGAAAGAGTGCCACCAAGCTGGTGTTGCCCGTGTGATCATCGAGCGTCCGCACAAAAAGTGCCGCGTCACGATCCACACAGCACGCCCTGGTGTTATCATTGGCAAGAAAGGCGCGGACATCGAGACGCTGCGCCAGAAGATCGCCAAGATGACCAACTCGGAACTGCACCTCAACATCGTTGAGGTCCGCAAGCCCGAGCTGGACGCACACCTTGTTGGTGAGAGCATTGCACAGCAGCTGGAGCGCCGGGTTTCTTTCCGCCGCGCCATGAAACGTGCCGTGCAGAACGCCATGCGCATGGGCGCACTGGGCATCCGCGTGAACCTCGCGGGTCGTCTTGGTGGGGCCGAAATCGCGCGTACCGAATGGTACCGTGAGGGTCGCGTGCCGCTGCACACATTGCGTGCCGACATCGATTACGCACATGTCGAAGCGGCCACCGCTTACGGCATCATCGGGATCAAGACATGGATCTTCAAAGGCGAGATCATGGAACATGACCCCGCCGCGCGTGACCGTAAGGCACAGGAACTCCAAGACGGCCCAGCACCTCGCGGTGCCGGCGGTCGTCGCTAAGGGGGAATGACAAATGCTTCAACCAAAGCGTACTAAATTCCGCAAGCAGTTTAAGGGCTCGATCAAGGGTCTGGCAAAGGGCGGGTCTGACCTGAACTTTGGCACCTACGGCCTGAAGGCACTGCAGCCGGAGCGGGTTACAGCCCGTCAAATCGAAGCGGCACGCCGCGCCATGACGCGTCACATGAAGCGTCAAGGCCGTGTCTGGATCCGCATCTTCCCGGACGTACCGGTCACCTCCAAGCCCGTCGAAGTTCGTATGGGTAAAGGTAAAGGTTCCGTCGACTTCTGGGCAGCCAAGGTCAAGCCGGGCCGTATCATGTTCGAAATCGACGGTGTCGGTGAAGACGTGGCACGCGAAGCCCTGCGTCTGGCAGCCATGAAGCTGCCGATCAAAACTCGGGTTGTTGTCCGCGAGGACTGGTAAGCCCGCAGCCCCGTAAGGGGTGGCTGAAAGACATAAAACCCCCGTCGAGCGATCGGCGGGGGTTTTGCTTTGTCAGACCAGCGCGTCGGCCTCAAGGTCGAGCCAGAGTTTGCCATCCCGGTAGCCGCCTTTGATCAGGTGTCCCGGCTCAGCGATTTCCGGATGGGCCTCCGCCCAATCGCGGAACTGATCGCGGCTGACGACCTGCCCGCCGTAGTCTCGGGCGGATTGCAGTATATAGGGGTCCGCGGGCGTGCCCTTTGGGACGACCATCACCCGGTCCACCGGCAGGTCAAGTTGTCTGCTCAGCGCCTTGTCATGTTGATAGTGACCGGCGAGCAGATAGCCCGCGTTGGCGTCAAACACGACGCCGGCGGAATAGCCCCTCGTGCGCAACTCATCCACAACGTCCCGGACCGCATTCATGTCCGGCGCGCCGGTCTTCCAATGCATGACGTTGGAGCCGTCGACGATGATCCATTTTTTCCGCTGCTGATGCGCGCCGCGGAAAGACCGGAGCAGAAGGATCGCACTGGCGATAACGCAAAGCGCGCCGAGCAGGCTGAAGTCCCCATAGCCCGGCGTGGATGCGGCTGCGGTTGTAAGGGCGAGGGATATAAAGAGCAAAAGAAACGGGACAAACATCGGCAGTGGATACTCAAATAAATCTAAAGGTTGAATGTTCACCAATCGGGCAGGCGGGGCAAGCAGCACCTGCAACGCTGGCCAATGCGCTTTAATCTAGGTAGCCTTTGCTTAACCCCATGCCGCAGGAAAGGCCCAGCCCGATGAAGCACGTCCCAAAGCCGAACACCGACGAAGACCTCATCAAAGCGTTTCTCGACAAGGGCGGAGAGGTGAAGAAGGGCAAGACCAAGCCGATGCCCAGTGATCTCGGGCTCAGCAACAATCAGTGGGGCAACAAGCTGACCAAGGAAGAAAAGGCAGCGGTCAAGGCGCAGGAAGAGGCGGCGAAGAAACTGAAATAGCCGCCGGGCGGTGCCTCAGATGTCGACCTGATAGACGCCCAATGCCTCGGCCAAGGCGGTCTCTTCGAATTTGAAATGCGAGCGCACCACTGCGACCAGTTGGTCGAATATCGCGCGGGTTTCGGCGAATTGTTCTGAGCTCGGTGCCTCAGTCAATCCGTCCGCCGCCGCGCCCAGCCGTTCGAGAAGCGCGTGAACGACCTCATGTTCGGCCCGCAGACGGTCCACGATTGCGCGCACCGGTTCTGACCCGCGCGCGAGCAGCTGCGGGAAAATGCTCTGTTCTTCGATATTGTGGTGCATCGTCAACGCCCAGCATTGCTGACCGCAGAGCGTCCCGGCGGCGGCGAAATTCTGGGCCATCTGGCTATGCAGGACGATATGCGCAAGCTCAGCCGGGGGCGCCTCTCCGGCCTCAATGCGGGTCATTACCTGAGCGATTTGTGATAGATCGCTGAGGTAGTGACGGTGGATCGCCGCGAGGTGCCGCCCGGCCTGCCGTTGGGCTTCGGATACCTCGCCCATGTCG
>NZ_LWER01000435.1:0-12697 GCF_001634775.1 Sulfitobacter sp. HI0027 | reverse complement strand
CGCGTCAGGCGTCGAAGAGGACCAGATTTACTCGGATCTGGCATCCGGAAAGAAAGATGACCGCTCAGGTCTGGAGGCCTGCCTCAAGGCATTGCGGGATGGCGATGTTCTGGTTGTGTGGAAGCTTGACCGCTTGGGCCGCAGCCTGCACCATCTTGTCAAAACCGTCAGCTTGCTGTCCGAGCGCGGCGTTGGCCTCAAGGTGCTCACCGGACAAGGCGCGCAGATCGATACAACAACTGCGGCAGGACGACTTTCATTTGGCATCTTTGCGGCCTTGGCCGAATTTGAAAGTGAGTTGATCCGCGAACGCACAATGGCCGGGCTCCAAGCCGCCCGCGCCCGTGGCCGGAAAGGTGGAAGGAAGTTTGCGCTGACAAAAGCGCAGGTCCGTATGGCGCAAGCCGCCATGGCCAATCGCGACACGTCTGTTAGTGATCTCTGCAAGGAGTTGGGGATCAAGCCTGTTACGCTCTATCGATACGTAGATCCAAACGGAAATCTGCGTGAATACGGAAGCCGCGTCCTCAAAATGCCTTAGGGTGTCATTCTGCACTCAGCCGGAATCCACCCCCATCTCATGCGCCGCCGCTTGCCCATGCGGGTGTTGCCGATGTCATCAACACAGCCTTCTGCCCGAGACGACGAAACTGCGAGGCCATTCCGGGGTCGATGGCCGTAGTCCACGAGCGCGTCAAAGTTGTTCGCAAGGTAGGAATAGAGATCCTGGCACCGGGCTTTGACGCGCCTGGCCGCTTCTCGTAATTCTCGGGTTTCGGCGTGCAGACGATCGCAATCGATCTGAAGAACCTTGAGGATTGTCGCGGCGGTCATCACTTTGCCGTGCCAAAGGTACCAACGCAGTGTATCAGCAGGTCGCTCGAAGAGTAGCGGCAACCCTGAAAAGCCCTTCGATTGCAGAAGGCCCCGCACCGCATTTTCAATGTGCTTGACCCGCATCGAGATATGCCACCAGTCCAGTATGTGGGTGACGGGACCTCGAACGGCACGCCTCACCAAATTCGGCAGTGCAGGTTCGCCGTCTGAAATCACGGTCACTTTGCTCTGACCGTCCCAGCCCTGCGCGATCAGGTCATGTCGGAGTTGCTTTGCAGGAGAACCGGCGGCTTGCTGCACGAAACCAAACCGCCGGCTCATATTGGGGCTTTCAACCTTGCCGACTACAACATCGAGGTGCCGCTTCTGGTATTCAGGTCGACATCGTATGTGCGCACCATCTAGGAAAAGGGTTAGTGGTGATGGCGGCGCGATTGTATCCGCGTCTCCTTGGCTTACGTCTTCGTGGCCTAGCTCGTCGGCGATGCGACCCAAACGATTTCGAACGGTCGTGTTCAATTGAGCCGAACAGGGCATGAACATTTCGATCAATCGAGCGGCTTCCCGAAACGAGTGCCTGGCCCCCAATTCAGCCTGCAGGCGCCGAAGTTCGGCAGTCGCACGGTCAGAGAACAACCCGGCAAGTGGTGATTGTGGCCCAGATTTCGCGACCTCAGCCGGTTGGCACAAGCAGCGTCGAAGCCTTGGCCACTTCACCCGAATTCGCCCGAAAAGAGTGTCGAGAATACGCCCTCGATCATCATGGATCGCGCGTTGTTTGCCACAGTCATCGCATTTCCGGCGAGCATCAAATGCTTCACCGACCTGATCTTGCACAATCGCTTCCTGCAAGCGCCTCAACAAGGTCTTTGCGTCGTCTAGGAGAAGGCCTAAATTTTCGGAACCAAACTCATCCGGCGCACGGCGAAGTCGACCGATATTGCGCCTCTTGGTTTCTCCATCGTCAAACGTCGTCTCGATAAAAATGCTTACATCCATGGTGGGTCCCGCCTTGTTCCGAAACCTTACCCTACCACGTCGACCACCAGGTTTTGCCCACTCCCATTAAGGGCTACGCGACAGATAGCAAGATCACCACTTTGACCGACTGGCACAAAACCGCGCCTTAAGTCACCCGGGAAACACTCCCGCAAACAGCCCCATCAGCGCCGTGACCAGCGCGGTCGCACCTAGCACAACCGACAACGGCAGCGCGACCTCCGCCCGAACCGCGTCGCCATCGCGCGCCTGATACATGGGCACCACGATGCGCAGATAGACCGCCAGCGCCAGCACACTGTTGAGGATACCGATCACCGCCAGCCACAAATAGCCCGCCTCGATCGCGGCACCGAACAGCAGAACCTTGCCGACAAAGCCGAAGAGCGGAGGAATGCCGGTGAGCGACAGCAGGAACACGACCATCGCCACGCCGACCACCGGGCGGGCGCGACCGAAGCCCTTGAAATTGTCCAGATTGCGCCCCGCGATCATGATGACGGCAAAGGCCCCAAGGTTCATCGCCACATAGGCCGCGCCGAACACGATCACCGAAGGCAGGGCCAACGGGCTGGTGCCAAGCGCCACAATCCCCAGCATGAAATAGCCCGCCTGCGCCACCGAGGAGTAGGCAAGCAGCCGCACGACATTGCTCTGCACCAGGGCCGCCAGATAGCCGAATGTCATCGTCACCGCCGCGATCAGCGCGACGACGATGGGCCAGCCGGTAGCGACAGGCAGATCGCGCAGCACCTGCGCAAAGGCAAAAACCGCCGCCACCTTGGTGATCACCGACAGAAAAGCCGCGACCGATACCGGCGCGCCATCATAGGCGTCGGGTGCCCAGAACTGGAATGGCACCAGCGCCGCCTTGTAGCCCAACCCGATCATCACCGCGACCAGCCCAGCCAGCGCGATCAGCGGCTTGCTTTGAAGCGCACCAAGCTCGGAAAAAAGCGTCGATCCGGCACCACCGAACCAGAAGGTCAGCCCGTAGATCATCACCGATCCGGTGACGGCGCCGAACACTAGATATTTCATCGCCGCCTCGGTCGCCGCATCGTCGCGCGGCCAGGCCACCATTGCGAATGATCCCAGCCCGGTCAGCACCACGCCAAGGACCAGCAGCATCATGTCGCCACCGCCCGCCAGCATCAGCGCCCCCAGGGTCACAAGGCAAAGCAGCGTGTAAATGCTGCCCTCGCGGTCCTGCCCGGCAATCTCGGCCCGTGTCATCAGCAGCGCTAGCGCGGTGCCCGGCAGCAGGATCAGCTTGGCCCAGCCCGAAAGCAGATCGACGCGGTAGGTGCCGCCAAAGACGCTTGTATCGGCCTCCAGCAGCGGCCACGTCAGCGCGGTGGACAGGCCCAGCCCGATCAACCCGAATGTCAGTGCCAGACGCGGCGCGCGCAGCATCTCGACCCCCAGCATCAGCACGACCGTCGAGGCCAGCATCAGTTCGGGAAACAGAAAGGACAGGTCGCGCGCCATCAGAATTGCAGCGCCCGCATCGTCGCGTCGATCATGTTCAGCAACCACGATGGCGCGACCCCGATCACGATGATAAGGATGAGCAGCGGCACGATGGCCAGCATCTCGCCCCGGTCGAGATCGGGCATCGCCGCCCATCTTTCGTTCAGCTCGCCCAGGAATACCGCCGCGATGGCGCGCAGATACAGCCCCGCCGTCACCACGATGGCGACGATCGCCACTATGGCCCAGGGCTGGGCATTCAGTGTGGCCAGGAAGATCTGGAATTCGGCCGGGAAATGCGCCAGCCCCGGCAGCCCGAGCGAGGCAAAGGCCGACAGCACGAAGGCCCAGCCCAGCCATGGCACCTGCCCCAGCAGCCCGCCGAACGCGGTCATCTCGCGTTCGTGGGCGCGCGACTGCAACATGCCGACGAGAAAGAACAACGCCCCGGTGACGATGCCGTGGCTGACCATCTGCAAGGTCGCACCATTGAGCGCGACCGCCCGCAGGTCAGGGTCCAGCGTCAGCGCCGCTACCGCGACGCCGATCACCACATAGCCCATGTGGTTCACCGACGTATAGGCGATCATCTTCTTCAGATCCGACTGCGCCAGCGCCACGAAGGCACCGTAAAGGGCGCTGAACACGCCAAAGGCCAGCACCACCTGACCGGCCTGCGCAAAGGCGTCGGGCGTCATCTGTAAGGCGAAACGCACAAGGCCATAGGTGCCGAATTTCAGCATCACGCCGGCCAGGATCACACTGCCGACCGTGGGGGCCTGCACGTGGGCCGCCGGCAGCCAAGTATGCACCGGAAAGGACGGAATCTTGACCGCGAAGGTGAACAGCATCGCGATCAGCGCCAGCATCGCCGCCAGCCCGGTCAGCGGCGGGGTCTCGATCCACAGACGCATGTCGAAACTTCCCGTGGCCAGATACAGCCCGATGATCGCCAGCAAAAGCGGCAGCGAGCCTAGCAGCGTGTAGATGAAGAACATCAGTCCGGCGCGCTGGCGCTCTTCATAGCCCCAGCCGACGATCATGAAATACATGCCAACCAGCGACACTTCGAAGAAGACGTAGAACAAGAGCGCGTCCAGCGCCGCGAAGGTGCCGATCGACGCGGTTTCCAGCATCAGCATCAGCGCGACAAAGACCGCCGGGCGGTCGGTGATCCGCGCCGCATAGATCGCCGACAGGAAAAACAGCAGCGAGGTCAGCAGGATCAGCGGCAGGCTCAGGCCGTCGACGCCAACCCGGTAGGCGGCACCAATGGCCGGGATCCAGGCGATTTCCTCGACCTGCGCGAAACCGCCCGGCAGCGTGCCCCGTGCCCAGATCGCCAGCGTCACAAGGAAGGTCAGCCCGGTGATGGCGATGGAAACGCCATGGGCGATGCGCGCCGACTTGTTTGGCAGGGCCATCAGCAGCACGCCACCAAGAAGCGGCAGAAAGACGGAGATCGAGAGAAGGGGCATGGCGGGGTCGTCTTTCTTCAGGAGGACATCGGTAAGATCAGCAGCACCGCCGCGATGACGGCAATGCCCATGACGGTCAGGGCGAGTTCGCGGTGGATCAGCCCGCTTTGCAGCAAGCGCAGGCGGCGGCCGGCGGCGATTGTCCGGGCGACAAGGCCGAAGATCAGCCCGTCGATGCCATGGGTGTCGGTGTTTTCGGCACCGTCGCCAAGGCGCAGGTTCATCCGGCCCACCTGAAGGGTCGCGGCATAAAGGCGGTTGTCTGAACGCTCGGCACTGGATGCGGTGCCAAGGCTCAAGATCCGCACAAGGCCAAGTTGCGCGGCCAGCAGACGCCGTTCGAAACCTTCACAGGCGGCGGCAAAGGCCAGCGCCGGGCGCAGCACCAGCCCGTCCATACCGCCCGCGACGGCAAAGCCGCGCTGCGCCATCGGCAGAACCGGCCCCATCAGGCGGGTCGGGGCGACGAACCAGCCCAGCAACAGACCGCTCAGCGCCGCGACAAGCCCGAGGATCATCGCAGGCCCTTCCGGCGGCAGTTTGGCTTCCAGCAGATGTTCCAGCGGCGTGAAGGCGAACCCAAGCCCCGCCGCCAGCGCCGTCAGCACCGCCATGCCCGCGCCCATCCAGCCCATCCCCTTGCCCAGAACGGGCTGGGCCTCGCCCTGCCACAGCACCCGCAGCGCCCGCGCCATATAGGCCCCGGTCAGCACCGTGCCTGCCAGCGCCAGCGGCGCGAGCCATACGACCCCGGGGGCCGCCAGCGCGGCGGCAAGGATCGCGTCCTTGGAAAAGAATCCGGCCAGCGGTGGAATACCCGCCAGCGCCACCGCGGCAACGGCGAAGGCGGAAAGGACCAGCGGTCGTGCCCGGCCCGCGCCCGCGACCGCATCCATGTCGGTGCTGTCGCGATCATGCTGGAACACACCCGCCCCCAGAAAAAGCGTACTCTTGATCGCCGCGTGGGCGATAAGGTGCAGCAGCGCCGCCACCGGCACCCCCGCGCCAATGGCCAGCAGCATCAGCCCGTACTGGCTGGAGGTCGAGGCGGCCAGCAGCCGCTTCAGGTCCCGCTCGGCCAGCGCGATCAGCCCGGTGACGACGGCCGTCACGCCACCCACCAGCCCGACCGCAATCAGCGCGCCTGCGGGCAGCATCGGGGCCACGCGGATCAGCAGGATCGCCCCCGCCGCCACCAGCGTCGCGGAATGCAGCAAAGCGGAGACCGGCGTCGGGCCGGCCATGGCGCGCTGCAACCAGTCCTGCAACGGCACCTGCGCCGACTTGCCCATCGCGCCCACCAGCAACAGCAACCCGGCGACAAGGGCGGGCGTGCCGCTGATCGCCAATGTAGCCGAGATTTCCGAGGTGCCGGCCCAGCCGATCAGCACGAAAATCCCCAGATAAAGGCCCAGATCGGCGCTGCGGGTATACAGAAACGCCCGTGTCGCGGCACTGGGCACGCCGTCACGCCCATGCCAGAAGCCGATCAGCAGATAGCTGGAAAAGCCGATCAATTCCCACGCCGCCAGCACGGTGATCCAGTCGCCCGCCAGCACCAGCGCCTGCATCGCCGCGACGAACAGCAGCACGATGCCGAAAAAGCGCGGCCTTTCGGGGTCGCTGCGCATGTACCCGACGGCATAGACCAGCACACAGGCCGCCACCGTCGCCACCATAGCCGAAAACACCGCCGTCAGCGGCACCGCGACCAGCCGCAGGGGCTTCTGCGGCAGGCCCGGCAGGACCAGTTGCACCGCATCGCCCGCGACGGCCCCCGCAAGGGTGCCCATCGCCGCCAGAAACCCGATGCCGACGCCGACGAGCGCAATCGCTTCGGGTGCGCGCCGCAGCACGAGCTCCGCCAGGCCCGCCAGCAGCGGCGCAAGGATGATGAGCGCCAGCATCGTCATCCCTTCAACTCCCACGCTTCTTCCATCTCGACCGATCCGCGCACCCGGAACCGCGCGATGGCGATGGCAAAGCCGACCGCCATTTCGACCGCCATCACCGCCATCACGATCAGCACGAACATCTGACCGGCCGGTTCATCGGGATGCAAATAGCGCCAGAAGGCCACCAGATTGACCAGTGCCGCGGCCAAAATCAGTTCGACCCCCATGATGATCATCACCAGATTGGTTTGACTCAGCGCGCCATAAAGTCCGATACCGAACAGCCCCGCGCCGACGCTGAGGGCGATTATGAGTTCCAGAATCATTTGCGCTGCTCCGCGTTGGGGACGATGGCCACCATCGTGGCCGCAACCATGGCGGTCAGAATGGTCAGACCCGCCGACTGGAAGATCAACATCGACCGGCCCAGCAATTCGCGCCCCAAATCGGCGGCCTGTTCATGCGCGCCCGACACGGACAGGGCGACCGGACCCCAATCGGGCAGCCATACCAGCAGCAAGGCGGCCAGTAGCCCTATGCCCCCGGCCCAGAGCGACAAGCGTTTCTGGTGGGTCATGTCCATTTTGCCCATGCCGCCGGGATCCATCATGAACATCACCATGAAGATGGCCATCACGCTCATTTCCGTGGCCATCATCATGATCTGCAACACACCCAGAAACTCGGCCTGCATGACCAGAAACATCGCACCGATCGCGGTTTGCGAAAACAGCAGCGCCAGCGCCGAACGCACCATCGAATGGGTGCGAAAGACCACGACGCCGAACCAAACCGCCGCCGCGCCGAAGAACGCCAGAAAGATCATCTGAAACGTCATATCGGCACCACCAGCGCGATCACGCCCACGACAAAGATATTGGCCAGCGCCAGCGAGATCCCCAGCTTCCAACTCAGCGCCAGATAGCGCGCCTCGCGGATGCGCGGCATGTAGCGCCCGATGCTCAGCATGGCCGCAGCCACGGCCAGGATCTTGATCGCGCTCCAGGCCCAGGCGGGCAGCCACGGGCCCAGCCAGCCGCCCAGATAGAAGGTCACGGTCGCCCCCGCCAGCGCCAGGATAATGACCATCCGCGCCAGCCGCAGCACCGCCAGCCGCACGCCGGTATATTCCGCCTCGACCCCGCCGGCCAATTCGCCGGTCGCATCGGGCAGGTCCAGCGGCGGCAACCACGCGAGCCCCATCGCCGCCACGACGAACAGGACAAATCCGATGGGCTGGTAAAGCACGTTCCAAAGCTGCGCCTGCGACGTGACAATCTCTACCGTCGACAGCGATTCCGCGCGCATGGCGACGGCGGTGATCGGCATCACGATCAGCATCGCATAGGCGATGAACTGGCCCAGAAACCGCCAGCCCGCGATCATGGCGTAGGCCCCGTTCGGCCCCCAACCGGCCATGATCAGCGCCACCAGCACATAGGCCAGAGCAGCGTTCAGAAACAGCGCCCCGGTCGCCAGATCGGTGATGATAAGCCCCGGCGCCAGCGGAATCACCGCCACCGCCAACAATCCCGCCACCAAAAGCAGCACCGGCCCAAGCTCAAAGAACAACCGGTCGGATTTGCGCGCCAGCAGCGATTCCCGGCCCAAGAGCGCCAGTGCGGCCCAGGCCGGACCGGTCAGGCTCATATGGCCGTGCACTGCCCATCGTTCGATGACGGCCAGCGCGTAGGCCCCCGCGAATAGCGACAAGAGAACGACAAGAATGGTCATCCGCGAATCTCCCACGGCGACAGGTCAAGCGAGACGACAGCGGTCAAGGCATCGCCCAGTTCCTGCTGCGCCGTCACCGTTTCGACAAGGGCGATGTTCACGTCTGACGGCGTGTCGAGATCGGCCTCGACCACCCGGCCATCGGTCAGCTTCACGCGCAGCTGCGCCGCTCCGCGCGGTGTTTCGATGCGGGCCGCGCCCTCGCCCGAAACCGTTTTCACATCCCGCACCTGCGGCATTGCAATAATCCCGGCGGCCGCGATCACGTCGAGACTTTGGGCGATCTCGTCGCAGCGCAGCCGCAGCCGGGCCAGCGCATCGCCGCCGTTGCGGACGCGCGTTTCGAACCCGAGATCCTTCAGCGTTGGATCACCCGTACGGGCATCCGATCCGCCACCCCGCGCCCGGTCCACCGGGCCGCTCGCCGGGGTGTCCTTGCCGATGCGCGCGATGCGTCTCAGCCGCATCCGCATCAACGGGGCCGCCTGCACCCGGCGCGTCAGCCGCCGGATCGCCCCAGCCTGCGCGGCGATCCCGGCGACGTCGGCACCTTGAACGGCCAGTTGCAACGCCCCAGCGCGCGCGGCGAGCCACAAAAAACCCGACTGCAGGCCGAACTCGGCCAGCCAGTTCAGGTGGCTGGCGATCCGCTCGCGTTCCACCGCGGCGGCGCGGCCACGGCGCGCGTCATGGCCGGGGTCGACGCTCGCGGCCTCCTCGATCGCCGCGCAGGCCAGCGTCCGATAGGCCACCGGGCTGAGCGGCATCATCGCGGCCAGACGCTCGACGAAATCGGCCACCCTCATCTGCGGGCCATCCACCAGTTCCGCCCTGCCCACAAGGCTCCTGACCTCGCTGCCCGCCACGGTATCGCCGTCCAGCGTCAGGGTCAGGCGCAGCCCCGCGGGCAGGCCCGGAAAGAACGGCCCGAACGGCACCTCGATCCAGTCCATCTGCAACCCGTCGCTGCTGCGCGGCTGGCCCTCGGTCATCTCGACCATCGACATGAAATGCGGCTCGATCCCGTCGATAGCGGCCTCGGAGTGGCCGCCATGTCCGGCATGCCCATCGTGGCCATCGTGGCCGGAATGGTCCTGTTGTTTGCCATGACCGCCGTGATCGCCGTGACCATGCGCTCCGTGCGCTTCACTGCCATGCTCGTGACCGTGACCGCCATGCCCGTGCCCGTGACCGTGGCTTTCCCCCTCTTCCGCCTTCACCAGAAACATGCCGCATTTTGGGCACTTGCCCGGTGCGTCGCTGACGACCTCGGGGTGCATCGGGCAGGTATATGCCCCCGCCCCGCCCGCGTCCTCGGCGTGGCCCGCATGTGCGTGATCGGCGGGGTTTGACCTGTCCTCCGGGGGCATGTCGTGGCCACCGTGCCCACCATGTCCATCGGACGCTGTTTCGCGCGGCACCAGCGTCATGCCGCATTTGGGGCAGTCTCCGGGGGCGTCGCGGACGATTTCGGGGTGCATCGGGCAAGTGTATTCCACGCGCACCTCAAGAGCGGGGGCGTTAAACTCCCCGCTGTCAGCGCGAAACGCGCCCGCGGCGATCACGCGGCGCAGATCGGCCAGCCCGGAGTGCAGCCCGGCCTGGGTCAGCGGGGCCGACACGTCCGCATCGGGCAACGGGGCGATGTCGCCGGCACCCAGCGCAAGGATCGCGCGGGGGCGCGGGATCTGCGCGTAGGTGACGGCGGCGGCATCGCGCAGACCGGGGGGCAAGGGGCCGACGACGATCAACAGATTCGCATGGCGCGGGGTGCCGACAAGCCGCAGATGCGACCCGGACAGATCGAGCCCCATCGCCCGCGCGACAGAGGGGCCGGGCAGCACGAAGGCCGGCAGATCGCGCGCCATGGCCGCCGCGACCGCCCGCCTGATCCCGGACATCGCGCCCTCTCGCGCCCCGACCAAGGTCATTGCCGCCTCAACGCGCCCTGGCTCCAGCCATAGAGCAGGCCCAAGAACAGGATTGCCAGGAAAACGCCCATGTCGAGCAATGCGATCAGCCCTTCTTCGCGGTAGACGACCGCCCACGGATACATGAACGCCATCTCCATGTCGAAGGCCAGAAACAGCAGCGCATAACCGGCATAACGCGCATGGTAGCGCACCCAGACCGGATCGCGCGACAGGGTGCCGGCGGTGGCGGGCACGTCCTTGCCGGGTTCCGCGCGCGCCCGCCCGATGGCCCGGGCGAACCCATAGAGGCTGAGCACGAAACCGAATACACCGACGCTCAGCCCGAAAAGGATCGCGTATTGGGAAAGTTCGCTCATCCGTGGCACCTCATTTGATTTCCCAAGTCTGTTTCATACTAGAAGATTCTGCAATGCGGTCAATTCGTAGGGGCGAGTGGTCAGCAGACAGCAAACAAGAGGACGCGACCAGACCCGGATCGTTACACTTTGCTCAACTCAGTCCGGCCAGCCACCACGACACTGCAAACAAAAGAGCCGAATTGGGGTCGGCCCTGCGCGTGTATTCCCGTTCAGAAGCCGTCCGCTTCGGTCTGCGCGCTGGCCAAAAGCGAAGCCAAGCGATGCCCGAAACCGTCATGATTCTGTAACAATCGCCTGCCATTCAGCGGCAAGGGTCTTTGGCGGGATTCGCCAGCCTGTAGCCCCGCCGGATACCCGGTTGAAAGAGACTCTTGCGGATGCCTCGATGGCATTTCCCTGACAGAATTGGAGAACACGAAATGAAAATGAAGTTTATACCGGCGGCATTGCTCGCCGCTGCGGCGGGCGTCGTGCAGGCCGACGAAACCTCTGGTTTCAACCTCAAGGCAGGGAGCGGGATAACCTTCAAGAGTGCTGATGGTACCGCGTCTTTCCGGGTGGGGGGGCGCCTGCAGTGGGATTACGATTCGACCGATTCCGACATCAGCGGTAAGAGCGATGATTTCGATGTGCGTCGCGCACGGATTTTTTTCCAGGGTAAATATCTCGACTGGGCCTTCAAGGCACAGTTCAATCTCGCCGAAAGCGGTACCGGCGGCGGCAGCGCCGAGGACCTCTATCTGCGCTACACCGGTTTTGGCAAGATGGCCCGGATCACAGTGGGTAAGCAAAAAGAACCGTTTGGCTTTGAGCAACTTACCAGTTCGAAGGACATATCATCGCTTGAACGCTCGGCCCTGACCGAATTCTACGCGCCCGGCCGCAACGCCGGTGTGCAACTGCACGGTGCAGGTGACAACTGGACCTACGGCCTGGGCGTTTTCGAGGCGGCCGGCAACGGCAGCGATGATTTCGGCAATACGGCCATCACCGGCCGCGTTACCTATGCCCCGATCCAGACCGATGATCTGGTCTTGCATCTTGGCGCCGGCTTTACCAGCCGTGATGCCGCTCTGCCTGCCAACGAAACCGATGCGTACAACATCGAATTGGCGGCCGCATCGGGGCCCTTTCACACGCAGGCCGAATACTTCAACGCTGACACGGGCGGGGTTGATGTGGACGGATACTACATTCAGGCAGGATGGATTCTGACCGGTGAAAGCCGTCCCTACAGCAACGGCGTGTTCAAGCGGGTGAAGCCAAGCAGTTCGAAAGGTGCATGGGAAGCAGTGCTTCGCTACGAGGACGGATACGGCAAGTTCAGCGATGTCGGTCTTGGTACGACAGAGGGTAAGCAAACCACCGTCGGCATCAACTATTACCCGAACAACGCCGTTCGCCTTGGTCTGAGCTACATGGATGGCAAGCAGGCCAGCGGCGAGAACGGAAAAGAGATCAGGGCACGAATGCAAATCGTATTTTGACCTGACCGGTACAGAAGAATGCAGAGCGGCGCGGGCAATGGCGCTAATCAAATTGCCGCCGTCCTGCATTCGAATATCTTCACCCGGGACTACGTGGATGTTGGCAGCTGTCGCGTTGCCCTTAAATCTGAGACACGACGCGTTCGGGGGGAGTGGGCAAAACTTGGGGGTGTCTGTGTATGCTAGTGCTCTGAGTCTGACACTTCCTACCTGTTTCCGCGAGTTTCATCGAGCTTGTCCAGCGCGCGACGTTCCCGGGTGAGGATATCCTCTGCGGTTTTGGTCCATTTGAAGGGCCTTGGCTTCTCGTTGTGGTGGGCCAGATAGTCGTAGATCGCGGCCTCAAGATCATCGACGCTGGAATAGCTGCCGCGCCGGATGCGCCTTGATGTGATCTCGGCAAAGAAGCGCTCCACCAGGTTCAGCCATGACGCGCTGGTGGGCGTGAAGTGCAGCTTGAAGCGCGGATGCTTTTCGAGCCAGGCCTTTACCTCAGGCGTC
>NZ_LWER01000434.1:0-39432 GCF_001634775.1 Sulfitobacter sp. HI0027 | reverse complement strand
ACTCACCGTTTCCAGTGGCTATTCCGCAGAGAAGGGCACGTTCCCACGCGTTACTAACCCGTCCGCCGCTAGACCCGAAGGTCTCGCTCGACTTGCATGTGTTAGGCCTGCCGCCAGCGTTCGTTCTGAGCCAGGATCAAACTCTCAAGTTGAAAAGCTATTGCTAGCTTATCCTTGACGTCGAACCTCTGCACATCGACCTGTATCCCTTACTGAAAGATACAAGCCATTCTCTGTTTGTTGTGCTTCAGCTACAAAGTAGCGAAAGCCGTCCAAACAGTGAAGCTGACACTCTATCATCGGCCGAAGCCTAAGAGCGCGATATACAGACGTTGATCCATCGAATGAACCAAACCGCCCACATATCTCTTCAGATATCAAATTTTCAAACAACGTTGAGACAAAAGAAACTGAGATGCGCCCTAACTTCTTGGCGCGCCCCGCCCTAATACCTCGAATTTTTATCCACCTTCCGAACCGAACTCAGCGTCTCCGCTCTCGTCCGCCCCGTCTGGCGCCCCGCCGCTGCATCTCTGCGCCGCCGGTAGAGGGGGTTCTAAGGCCAGTGACAGAAACCCGCAAGCCATTTTTTGAGGTTTTGTGGAGTTTTTGTGAAAGGACTTCAAAGCCCAATTAGAACAGTGAGTTAACACCTTATATCATTTGCGAAATCCTGCCCAATCCCCACTTGCGCAGCCCCATTATGTTAACGCCACCAGTTATCCACAGGCCATAGAGCCCATAGGCGCGATTCAGGGGTGTGAATCACGGCTCTTAACTGCGAATCCGATTCACCCCGCCCTGCGAAAGCCTCTGCCGGATGCGCTTGAAGGGAAGGCGGTAGATCAAGAGCGCCAAGATCACTCCGGCGTAGATCAGCGGTTCCAATTGAAGACCCTTTGCCAGCCACAGAAAATGAAGCGCCGCCAGCAGCGCCGCGACATAGGTAAGACGGTGGAGTTTGCGCCAGCGGGCGCCAAGCTTGCGCAGGGACCAGTTGTTGGAGGTGGCCGCCAAGGGGATCAGACAAAGAAACCCCGCCATACCAATGGTGATATAGGGCCGCTTTAGAATATCCGCCCAGACTCGCGAGAGCGTCTGCACATCCAACACGGCCCAGACGGTGAGATGCGCAAGCGCATAGACAAAGGTCATAACACCAATGGCCCGGCGAAAGCGCAGTAAGTTCAGCCCAACTGTCCGGCGTAGGGGGGTGACAATCAGCCCAGCAATCAAAAGGCGCAGCGCCCATAGGCCATAGAGATGCTCCAGCCCTTTCACCGGATCACGACCCAGCCCACCGTTGAGCCCCTGATAGAAGAACCACGGGATCGGCAGGGCCAGCAGCAGATAGACGGACCAGATCGGAACGCGCCGGGCGAGACTGTTCAGAGTGTCAATCGCCCCCGCCATCACCCGGTCACCCCGGGCAACGCGCTTCCGCCGAGGCGGTCAAAAACTCTGTGCATATATAGTGTGTCGCGCATCAGAAGTTCGCGGTCAGGTCCATGCCCTCGTAGAGCCCTGCCACCTCTTCTTCGTAGCCGTTGAACATCAACGTCGGCTGACGCCGCGCAAACAGCCCGCCACCGATGGGGCGCTCATCGGCCTGCGACCAACGCGGATGGCTCACCTCGGGGTTCACGTTACTGTAGAAACCATATTCCCGCGGCGCGGCTTTGTTCCAGCTGGTGGGCGGCTGTTTGTCTGTCAGGGTGATCCGCACGACGGATTTGATCGACTTGTAGCCATATTTCCACGGCACCACCAAACGCAGCGGCGCGCCGTTCTGGTTCGGGATGTCTTTACCATAGATGCCGGTGGCCATGATTGTCAGCGGGTGCATCGCTTCATCCAGACGCAGCCCTTCGACATAGGGCCAGTCGAGCACGGGGAAGCGGACGCCGGGCATTTCCTCAGGCCGGTAGGCGGTCTCGAACGCGACGTATTTCGCACCGGATTGCACCCCGGCCATATTCAGCAGATCGGCCAACTCGAACCCGTTCCACGGCACCACCATCGACCAAGCTTCGACGCAGCGCAGGCGGTAGATGCGCTCTTCGACGGTCATGGCCTTCATGATGTCCTCAAAAGCGTAATCGCCTGGCTTGTCGACCATCCCTTCGATGGCCACTGTCCACGGCTTGGTCGTCAGGCTCCCTGCGTATTTCGCGGGGTCACCCTTGCCGGTGCCGAATTCGTAGTAATTGTTGTATTGGGTGATGTCCTCATAGTCATTCGGGGTCAGCCCCTCTTGGGCCATGGCCCCCTGCCCCAAGCTGGCAAGACCAAGCCCCGCCATGGCGCCGCCCATGATCTGACGCCGGTTGAGGTACTGCGCCTCGTCAGTCACGTCTCGGTCTGTCAGTCGATTGATCCAGCGATTGGCCATTTCAGCACTCCCTACTATACTCAATAGAAGTTAGCGCCCGCCGTGAGTGGCACCAAATCCTTTCGCCCGGATTTCAGCCAGCACACCGGAATGTCAGGCGCCGTTATTAAAGGAGTGCCGCCATGATCCGTTTCCTTTTTGCCGCCGGTCTGATGCTGGCCAGCGCCGCGCAGGCGGATGAGATGGTCACCTATACCACCGACCAAAGCTTCGGCGATGTGACCTTTGGGGTAGAGAATGCGATCCTGAACCAAGGGCTGATCCCCGAAAACGTCAGCCATGTGGGTGAGATGCTGGACCGCACCCGCGCGGATGTCGGCTCTGACGTAGTGCTGTTTGAGGCGGCGGAGGTGTTCAGCTTTTGCTCGGCGGCGCTGTCGCGCAAGGTGATGGAAGCGGATGTGATGAACATCGGCTTTTGCCCCTACGACATTTTCGTGATGCAACTGCCAGAGAGCGACGAGGTGACCGTCGGCTACCGCGCCTTCCCTGAGGGCGCGATGCAAGAGGTGCAAACCCTGCTAGATACCATCGTGAAGGAAGCGATTGGCGAATAATGGGCGCCTTTCGCGGGTTTTAGTCCAAGCAAAAAGGCCGGGAAAACCCCGGCCTTTCTTAACGTCTTGGGCGTTTAATGCACCGTGGCATCATCCGGTTTGGGCCGGTTCGACGCGGCCACCTGATCGCCAATGATCAGCCCATCGGCCCCGGCACGGACGGTGACGGTATCGCCGTCTTTCACGTCTCCGGCCAGCAGCATCTCGGCCAGCGGATCCTGCACGGTGCGCTGGATCACCCGCTTGAGGGGCCGCGCCCCAAAGACCGGATCATAGCCTTCGTCAGCCAACCACTTGCGCGCGGCGTCATCCAGATCAAGCGTGATCTTCCGCCCCGCAAGCCGCTTGAGCAGGCGTGCCATCTGGATATCGACGATCCCGTCCATATCCGCACGGCCCAGACGGTCAAAGATGATCGTCTCGTCCAGACGGTTCAGGAACTCAGGCCGGAAATGCGCCCGGACCGCGTCCATCACGTCGCGCTTGGCCCCGGCCATGTCACCCCCCTCGGGCAGTTGGCTCAGCGCCTGCGCCCCGAGGTTTGAGGTCAGGATGATTAGCGTCTGCTTGAAGTCGACCGTGCGGCCCTGACCATCGGTCAGCACACCATCGTCGAGCACCTGCAACAGCACGTTGAAGACATCCGGATGCGCCTTTTCGACCTCGTCAAAGAGCACGACCTGATAAGGACGCCGCCGCACCGCTTCGGTCAGCACACCGCCCTCGTCATAGCCGACATAGCCCGGAGGGGCACCGATCAGACGCGCCACCGAATGCTTCTCCATGAACTCGGACATGTCGATGCGGACCATCGCATTGTCGTCGTCAAAGAGAAACTCGGCCACGGCCTTGGTCAATTCGGTCTTACCCACGCCAGTCGGCCCGAGGAAGAGGAAACTGCCAAGCGGGCGGTTTTCGTCGTTCAGCCCCGCCCGCGCGCGGCGCACGGCATTTGCGACCGCTTTGACAGCCGCGCTCTGACCGATCACCCGATCATGCAACTGCTCTTCCATCCGCAACAACTTGTCCCGCTCCCCTTCGAGCATCTTGCCCGCGGGGATACCGGTCCAACGCTCGACGACGCTGGCAATCTGATCCGGGCGCACGGCCTCTTCGACCATCATGTCGTCTTCGCGGCCCTCGGCGGCCTCAAGGTCGCGCTCCAACTGCGGGATCACGCCATAAGATAGCTCGCCCGCGCGCGCGAGGTTGCCTTCGCGTTTGGCAATGTCGAGGTCCGCCCGCGCATGGTCCAGCTTTTCCTTGATGTCGCGCGCACCGGCCAGCTTGTCCCGCTCGGCCTGCCACTGCGCTGTCATCTCGGCGCTGCGGTCTTGCAGATCGCTCAGGTCTTTCTGCAAAGCCTCCAGGCGATCCTTGGACGCGGTATCGTCTTCTTTCTTCAGCGCTTCGGCCTCGATCTGAAGTTGCAGGATCTGACGGTCCAGCGCGTCCAGCTCTTCAGGCTTGCTGTCGACTTCCATCCGCAGACGGCTCGCGGCCTCGTCCATCAGGTCGATCGCCTTGTCGGGCAGGAAACGGTCGGTGATGTAGCGATGGCTCAGCGTCGCCGCCGCGACCAGTGCAGTGTCGGAAATGCGCACGCCGTGGTGCAACTCATACTTCTCTTTGATGCCACGCAGGATCGAAACGGTGTCCTCCACCGTCGGCTCCTGCACGATTACTGGCTGGAACCGCCGCGCAAGTGCTGCGTCTTTTTCGACATATTTGCGGTATTCTTCGAGCGTGGTGGCACCCACACAGTGCAACTCACCCCGCGCCAGTGCAGGTTTCAGCAGGTTCGACGCATCCATCGCGCCGTCGGCCTTACCGGCACCGACCAGCGTATGCATCTCGTCGATGAACAAGATCACCTCGCCCGCGGCTTCGGTCACCTCGGTCAGAACCGCCTTCAGCCGCTCCTCGAACTCGCCACGGTATTTCGCCCCGGCGATCAGCGCGCCCATGTCGAGCGCGAGCAGGCGTTTGTTGCGCAGCGATTCAGGCACGTCACCATGTACGATCCGCAGCGCCAAGCCTTCGGCAATAGCGGTCTTACCCACACCCGGCTCACCGATCAGCACCGGGTTGTTCTTGGTCCGGCGGCTCAGCACCTGCATCGCGCGGCGGATTTCCTCATCCCGGCCAATGATAGGGTCAATCTTGCCCTCTTCGGCCCGCGCGGTCAGGTCGAGGCTGTATTTCTCCAAAGCCTCATAGCTGTCTTCGGCGGTGGCGCTGTCGGCCTTGCGTCCCTTGCGCACATCATTGATCGCGGTGTTCAGGGCTTGGGCCGTTACTTTGCCCGCTTCCAACGCCGTCTTCGCGCCAGACTTCACCATGCAAAGCGCGGTCAGAATGCGTTCGACAGTAACGAAACTATCGCCCGCTTTCTTGGCCATGGTTTCGGCCTCGGCCAATACTTTGGCGGTGGTGCCGTCCAAATAGACCTGCCCCGCATCGCCGGTGACTTTCGGGATTTTGCCAAGCGCGAGGTCAAGCGCCTGCATCACGCGCGCACCATCGCCGCCCGAGGCCGCGATCAGGTTGCGCGCCAGCCCTTGGTCGTCGTCCAGCAGTGCTTTGAGTACATGTTCAGGGGACAGCCGCTGATGGCTTTCCCGTGTCGCAATGGTTTGCGCCGCCTGAATAAAGCCGCGCGATCTTTCCGTGAACTTGCTCAAGTCCATGGGTCTCTCCTTTTCTACAAGCGCTCCAAAATGCTGCGCCCGATATGTGGCACGCAGCGGTCTGAGCCTCGGTATCAATTTGGGAAGCGGTGCTGCGGGTTCAAGACCGTATGGGCGCAAAATACAGCCCTGAAAGAAGCTGCCAATAGGAAGAATTCAGCCAATAAGGCGAAAATACGGCAACTTTGCGTCAAAAAATACCATACTATGCCATTGATATAAATACATTGTTAACCTTTATCCACAGAAACTGTAACCATAATGAAACCATTTGGCTGCCTCTCGCGTTTATTCCGCAGACGAGAGCAGGACGACAAAGCCTGCCAAGGTTCAGAAGAACACAAGAGGTGAAACGATGCAGACGCGCCCTATCCAGTTGACAGATGTCACCTACAATGCGGCCACTCAGTGTTTCGAAGCGCTGGTGACCGTCCAAGACGGGGAGCAGCTGCGCCGCTACGCTTGTGCCATCGATGCCCCGATCACCATGTCATACCGCGATGCTGCTGACGGCCTGTCCCGTCAAGCGCTCCGCCGCCACGCAAAGAAGCGTGGTTTGAGTTCCGAAGTCCTGCGCCACGTCCCCGCTCAGCGGGCCGGACGCCGCAGCTTCGATCCGCTGCGTTGGTTGGAAGAGGTCATGGACCTCCCCGGCCGCGACGCAGCCTAACCCCCTTCCGCGCGGCTCCTGCCTGCCGCGCGGCTGCCCGCGGACCTGCCGCCACCTCATCTGTCCCGAGTTGGCGATCCGCATACCAGAGACCAGTGCCTGCCTGCTAAGTCTCTGAACACTTGGCCCGGACCCGCGATGCGGTGTTCGGGCCTCTTTTTTGCCTGCTACCCTCATGAATGATGGACTTGCCCCGCGCCGCGGCGTAGGTCAAAGCCGTTTGAAAATTGGCAGGAGCCCTCGCATGTCTGATGACCGTCTGATTGTCGCCCTTGATGTTCCCCATGCGGTCGCGGGGCTGGAACTGGCCGAAAAGCTCGGCGATGCCGTGGGCTTTTACAAAATCGGCCTTGGCATGCTGACGGGCGGCGGCTTGGCCTTGGCCAATGAACTGAAACAGGAACATGGCAAGCGCATCTTCCTTGATATGAAGCTTTTCGACATCGGTGCCACCGTAGAGGCGGCGGTGCGCGGGCTGGCCCAGTTCGATCTGGATTTCCTGACCGTCCACGGCGACCCGCATGTGGTGGCGGCGGCCAAGCAAGGGGCCGCCGGCACCGACATGAAGATCCTCGCCGTCACGATCCTCACCTCGCTTGACCGCGCCGACCTTGACGCCGCGCTGATCCAACCGGGCGATCTGGGCGATCTGGTGCTGACCCGTGCGGGCCGCGCGTTGGACGCAGGCGCAGATGGCGTCATCGCCTCTCCTCAAGAGGCCGCCGCGATCCGCGCCCTCCCCGAAGCGAACGGCAAACTTATCGTCACGCCGGGCGTGCGCCCCCAAGGTGCCGCATTGGGCGATCAGAAACGGGTCGCCACCCCCGGTCAGGCCATCGCGGATGGCGCCGATCACATCGTGGTGGGCCGCCCGATCTGGCAGGCCGAAGATCCCGCTGCCGCTGCCCGCGCCGTGCTTCAGGAAATTTCTGAACGTTAACAAGAGCCTCCCTCCGCCCTGTAGCAAATCGACCACAGCGCGCCGGGATGCGCCGCGGGGGCGGCCATCAATGCTAGGCGAAAACCGCGTAACATGTTATGTTGAACTCAGGTGATACTCCCCGACGAACTGGTTCTTCCTGATGTTCGTCACCTCCCCCCGCCCACGCAGGCGGGGGGCCTTTATTTCCCCCTCTAGTGCTGGTCTTTTTCTGTCGCGCTTTGCGCCAGATAGACCCGCAAGCGGTCCTGAAATGCGGGCACCGCGCGGGGATGGGTCAGAAACTCATCCTGCGTCATTAAACGCCAGCGCTGCCCCTCGTCGCCAAAGACGATCTCGGCCTCTGTCTCGGCGGGCAAGCGTGCAACGAAGAACCATTTGATCCGCCCCGCCTCATCAAAGCTGCCTTGCCAGATCACCGCGTCTTCGGGCACCACGATCCCCAACTCTTCGCGGCATTCGCGCAGCGCGCAGCCCAGCGGGGTCTCTTCCCCCTCGCGGCCCCCACCGGGCAGATCCCAATGATCCGCAAAGGGCAGGCCCGGCGTGTCATCGCGCAGGATCACGGCCAGCTTCTCTCCAAGGTAAAGCGCCAGCTTTGCGCCATCAAAGCCCATGTTAAATCCCTCGCGATCTGGTTAGAATCGTCGCCCGAACCCTGCCCTCCCGGTGTACTCATGGCTACCCTCTGTCGCGACTGTCTTTCTGAAATCGTTCCGGCGCGGCGCTGTCCGCGCTGTGGCAGCCCGCGTGTGCTGTCCCACCCGGAACTCTTCGACCTGTCAATCGCCCATATGGATTGCGATGCCTTCTATGCCTCGGTGGAAAAACGCGACAATCCCGAACTGGCTGGCAAACCCGTCATCATCGGCGGCGGGCGGCGCGGGGTCGTGTCGACCGCCTGCTATGTTGCGCGGATCCGCGGCGTGCGCTCGGCCATGCCGATGTTTCAGGCGCTCAAGCTGTGCCCCGAGGCGGTGATCATCAAGCCACGCATGGAGGTCTATGTCGAAGCCTCCCGCGCGATTCGCGCGATGATGGAAGAGATGACCCCGGCGATTGAGCCCTTGTCGCTGGACGAAGCATTTCTCGATATGACCGGCACCGCGCGGCTGCACGGTCAGCCCCCGGCGGTGATGCTGGCGCGTTTGGTGCGGCGGATGAAGGTGGAACTAGGGCTGACAGGTTCTATCGGGCTGAGCCATAACAAGTTTCTGGCCAAGGTCGCCTCGGACCTCGACAAGCCGCATGGGTTCTCTGTCATCGGCGCCGGCGAAACGGCGGCGTTTTTGCGCGACAAACCGGTGGGCATGATCTGGGGCGTCGGGGCCGCCACGCAGACCGCGCTGGAAAAGGCCGGCATCCGCAGTTTTTCCGATCTGTTGCGGTGGGACCAGACCGATCTCATCGCCCGCTTTGGCAGCATGGGCGACCGGCTCTGGCATCTCGCGCGCGGCCAAGACAAACGGCGCGTGTCGCGGCACCGTCCGGTGAAGTCGATCAGCAACGAGACGACATTCTCTGACGATACGGGCGATGCGGAGATTCTGGACGGCCATATCTGGCGTTTGGCGGAAAAGGTGGCGGACCGCGCCAAGGCGAAAGAGATGGCAGGCCGGGTGGTGACGCTTAAACTGAAACGCGCCGATCACTCTTTGCTATCACGCCGCCTGTCGCTGCACGATCCGACGCAATTGGCCGACCGCATTTATCGCACCGCCCGCGCCCTGTTCGATCAGGTCGACCACAATAGCGCCTATCGGCTGATCGGCGTGGGGCTATCGGATCTCTCGGGCGCAGAGGGGGCGGATATGGCCGGCGATCTACTTGACCCCAGCGCCGCACAGCGCAGCCGCGCCGAACGCGCAGCCGACAGCATCCGCAGCCGCTTCGGCGAGAAAGCAATCGTGAAAGGCCGCGCCCTGCGCTGACCTACTCCGCAGCGAGGGGAAGCCGCTGCTGCCCGATCTGCGCCACTTCGGCCACCACACGCTGCAGCGCCGCCTGCACCGCCTCGAAAGCACCGTTGGGCCGAATCAACCGCTCGTTCATATAGAGCGCCCGGTCGATCTCGACCTGCACGGCATGCTGCCCGCGCGAGGGACGGCCATAGGCTTGGGTAATATAGGCCCCGGCAAAGGGCGAATTGCGCGTCACCACGAACCCCGCCTCGACAAAGGCGGCTTCGATCCGGTCGACCACCTCGCCCCCCGCCGCCGCGCCAAAGCGGTCGCCCAACACGACATCGGGCCGCCGCATCCCGCCGCGCGCAACGCCGTCCATCGCCTCATGCGGCATGGAGTGGCAGTCGACCAACACGGCCTGCCCGTGTCGGCGATGCGCCCCGCTTAGCAACTCTTGCAGTTTCGCGTGATAGGGCCGCCAGTAGCTGTCGATCCGCAGCTGCGCCTCTTCTTGCGAGAGCTTGCCGCGATAGATCGCCCGACCATTGGCCACCACGCGGGGAATCACCCCCAGCCCCGAGGCCACGCGCGGGTTATGCCCCTGCCGCGGGATCCCTTCGATGACCGATGGGTCCAATTCCTCTGGCGCGCGGTTGAGGTCGATATAGGCCCGCGGCGCACCAGCTTTGATGAAAGAGGCCCCATGCAGCGGCGCGCAATCGAACAACAGATCGACAAAAGCATCCTCGGACGAGCGGATCGCATGTTCATCCAAAACCGACCGCCGCAGGAAAGACGCCGCATAATCCCGACCCGAATGGGGCGAGGCAAAGACCACGCAAGAGCGGTTTCGGTCGGGATGCAGTACTTCGTAGGCGGTCATCGGCATAATAATTCCTTCTAAGTCGAACATAGCGTGTTTATTCCGCTCCAAAAGCCCTTGATCCCGTCGCCGACTCCTTTTATAGCACCCCAACGGCGCGAAATTTCGCGCCCCATTTAGTTTTGGGGCCGGTATGGAAACGCTTAAAAGTGGGTGATTAGCTCAGCGGTAGAGCACTTCGTTGACATCGAAGGGGTCACTGGTTCGATCCCAGTATCGCCCACCATTATTCATCGACCTGTCTATGGCAGGTTGCCCGCAACCCAGGCGCTGGCCCGCGCCACGACATGAGGAGACGACCATGAAGGTTCGCAATTCGCTCCGCTCGCTCAAGAATCGGCATCGCGATTGCCGTGTTGTGCGTCGCAAAGGCCGCGTTTACGTCATCAACAAGACGCAGCGCCGGTTCAAAGCCCGTCAGGGCTGAGCTTCGCAGCTATTCGGTTTAAAGGCCGCTCCTTCGGGGGCGGCTTTTTTCGTTGCGCCTATCTGCTTGCAACCCCGGCGCAAAACCCCACCTTCAAAGCAGACTTGAATAACAAGGAAGACCATCATGTCGGACACGCCCGAATATACGCCGCCAAAGGTTTGGAAATGGGAATCAGAAAGCGGCGGCAAATTCGCCAGCACCAACCGGCCCATCGCCGGTGCGACCCATGACAAGGACCTGCCCGTCGGCGACCATCCCTTCCAACTTTATTCCCTTGCCACACCCAATGGCGTCAAAGTCACGGTGATGTTCGAAGAACTGCTAGAGGCGGGCCATAAGGCGGCTGAATACGACGCTTGGCTGGTTGATATTTCCGAGGGCGATCAGTTCGGTTCGGGCTTTGTCGAGGTGAACCCCAACTCTAAAATTCCCGCGCTGATGGACCGCTCTGGCGATGCGCCCCAGCGGGTCTTCGAATCGGGCGCGATCCTGCTCTATCTCGCTGAGAAGTTTGGCGCCTTCCTGCCACAAGACCCCACCCGTCGGACCGAGGCGCTGTCGTGGCTCTTCTGGCAGATGGGCAGCGCGCCCTACCTTGGCGGCGGCTTCGGCCATTTCTACGCCTACGCCCCAGAGAAGTTCGAATACCCCATCAACCGTTTCGCGATGGAAACCAAGCGTCAGCTTGATGTAATGGACAAGCATTTGGCCGAGCATGAGTATTTCGCCGATGAATACTCCATCGCCGATATGGCGATCTGGAGCTGGTATGGTCAATTGGTGCTCGGGCGGCTCTACTCGGCGGCTGAGTTCCTTGACGTGACGTCTTACAAAAACGTGATGCGTTGGGCCGAAGCGATTGACGCACGCCCTGCCGTGACCCGGGGCCGTATGGTCAACCGCGCCTTCGGCGATGACCTGTCGATGCAACTGCATGAGCGGCACGACGCCAGCGATTTCGACACCAAGACCCAAGACAAGATCGGCGGCAAGGACTGACCGCATAGCCCTCGGCCTCGTGCGGCCGGGGGCTTTCCGACCAAATTTATCGGAATTGGTTGCAGGGCCGGATAAAACCTGTTTCTTACTATTTCAGTCAAGTTATCCCAAATGGAACAGGACCCTGATATGACCTTCTGCAAAACATCGACTGCCGCCGCTGCGCTGATGGCGCTGGCCCTTCCTGCGCTGGCCGATGGCGAGTTGAATCTCTACTCTTCGCGTCACTACGACACTGACGAGCGGCTCTACTCCGACTTTACCGAAGCGACCGGCATCACCATCAACCGCATCGAAGGCAAAGCCGACGAACTGCTGGCCCGTATGGAAGCCGAAGGCGCGAACTCCCCCGCCGACGTCCTGCTGACCGTGGACACCAGCCGCCTCAAGCGCGCCAAGGACATGGACCTGCTGCAAGCGGTCGAGAGCGACACGCTCGAAGAGCGCATTCCCGGCAACCTGCAGGACGACGACAACCAGTGGTTCGGCCTGTCGCAGCGCGCGCGGATCATCTTCTACAACAAAGAGACGATGGACAATCCGCCAGCGACCTACATGGATCTTGCCGATCCGGCCTACAAAGGTCAGGTCTGCATCCGGTCCTCGACCAACACCTATAACCAGACACTGCTGGCCTCCATCGTGACCCATGAGGGCGAAGAAGCCGCGACCGACTGGGCGCAGGGCGTGGTCGACAACATGGCGCGCGCACCCCAAGGCGGTGACACCGACCAGCTGCGCGGCATCGTTTCGGGTGAGTGCGACATCGCGGTCTCCAACAGCTATTACTTCGCGCGCGCGATCCGCACTGATGTCGACGGCGTGAGCGCCGATATCGGCAAGATCGGCCTGATCTGGCCGGACCAAGAAGGCAACGGCGCGCATATGAACCTCTCGGGCGGCGGCGTGGCCAAGAACGCCCCGAACCGTGAGAACGCGGTGAAATTCCTTGAGTATCTCGCCTCCGATCAGGCGCAGGTCTATTTCTCGGCGGGCAACGATGAATTCCCCACCGTGGAAGGCGTAGAACTGGCCGACAGCGTCAAGCAGTTGGGTGAGTTCAAAGCCGACGAGGTGAACCTGTCGGACGTGGCCGAGAACATCGGCACCGCGCAGAAGATCTTCAACTCGGTCGGCTGGGAATAATTCAACCTAGCGAGTAATGCAGAAGGCGGGCTTTCGGGCCCGCCTTTTTTTATGCGCGGCGCTTCCCGCAAGCGCCCGCCCGGGGGCACCCCGGGCATCACCCTCCCCCTCATCGCGCCCCGGCCCGGAATCAAGCTGCAGGCGCCGGGCCATCGCCTGCCCGTCCCGGCGGGGAGGCGATTTGGTGAGGCAGGGCAAGCCCTAGCGAACACACACCAAGATTGCACCCTAAAGTGGCACCAAGGCACGTCAGGATCGCCACCCCACGAGCAGGCGCTAGCCCTTGTGGCTTACCGCTGACGCCCCACCTGCCGACAGATCAAGATCACCGGCAGCAGCCCCATCGCCACGATCACCAAGCTCGGCACCGCCGCTCCGTTCAAGCGTTCATCACTCGCCAGCCGGTAGGCCTGCACCGCCAGCGTGTCATAGTTGAAAGGCCGCATGATCAGCGTCGCGGGCAGTTCCTTCATCACGTCGACAAAGACGATCAGCAGCGCGGTCAGCAGGCTCGGCGCAAGGATCGGCAGATGCACCCGGCGCAGCGTCCCCAAGGGCGTCTGCCCCAGTGACCGCGCGGCGGCGTCCATATTCGCATGCACCATCGACTGCCCGCCCTCATAGGCCCCAAGCGCCGCAGCGAGGAAGCGCACCAGATAGGCCAGCACCAAGAGCCAAATTGAACCGGTAATCAAAAGCCCGGTGGAAACATCAAAGGTCTCGCGCATCCAAGCGTCGAGCGTGTTGTCGAAGGCCGCGAAGGGCACCAGCAGCCCCACGGCGATCACCCCGCCCGGCACCGCATAGCCCAACCGCGCGACATAAGCCGCCCCCTGCGAGACCCGGCCCGGGCGCAGCCGCCGGTAAAACCCCACACTGATCGCCGCCAGCACCGTCAGCGCAGCCGCGACCCCCGCCAGCGTTACCGAGTTGCGCATGAAACCGAGGTAGCGCGGGCTGAAAAGGCTCTGCTCGCTATCAAGCCCCATGGTCACGAGGATGACCACCGGCAGCACCGCGCCAAAGAGCACCGGCACACCACAAAGCACGATCGCCGCTGCGGCCTGCCAGCCTTTCAGCTCGGCTGGCGGTGCGGATTGGGTCCGGCGCGCGGGGTCGTGATACTTGGCCTTGCCGCGCTGCGCCCGCTCCAGCATCGCCAGCAACAGCGCGAAACTCAGCAGGCAAAGCGCCAGTTGCGCGGCGGCGGCCCGGTCGAACATGGAGAACCAGCTGGTGTAGATGCCGGTGGCAAAGGTCTGGACGCCGAAATAGGCCACGGTGCCGAAATCGGCGATGGTCTCCATCACCGCCAGCAACACGCCGCCCGCAATGGCGGGCCGCGCCAGCGGCAAGCTGACCTTGAAAAACGCGGCCCAAGCGCTGGAGCCGAGCGCGCGGGCGGCCAGGAATGTCGTACCGCTTTGCTGCAGAAAAGCGGCGCGAGCCAGCAGGTAGACGTAAGGATAAAGCACCAACACCAGCATCGCCGCCGCCCCGCCAAGCGAGCGGATCTCGGGGAACCAGTAGTCACGCGGGCCCCAGCCCGTCACGTCGCGCAGCATGGTCTGCACAATGCCGGGATGGTCGAGCACATGGGTATAGGCGTAGGCCAGCACATAGGCCGGGAAGGCCAGCGGCAACACCAGTGCAATCTCCAACAGCTTGGCGCCGGGGAAACGTGTCATCGTCACCAGCCATGCCGCCCCCACACCGATGGCAAAGGTGCCGAGAGATACCAGCAGCACCAGCAGCAACGTCGTCACCGTGTAGCGGCCCAGCACCGTGTCGATCAGATGCTGCACCGTCTCCGTCCCGCCACTCAGCGCGGCGATCAGGACCGCCAGCATCGGCAGCGCACAGATGGTGGCGACGGTCAGGGCGACAGCCGACAGCGCGCGCAGCCCGTCGCGGGCGCGGCGCAGATGGGGCGTCTCAGAGGAGGCGGTGTTCAGCGTCATGCGCCCTATTTCGACGATTTCACTCGGAAATGCCAGAGGGCGCGACGCCGCGCCTCAATCGTAGCTGCGAGTATCTTCGATCACCAACCCGTCGCGCGGCAGGCTGCCGGGGGCAACCAGCTCGACCCGGCCCTTGAGCTTGAGTAGATCGGCCACGGATCGGGCATAAGCGTCCTTGTCCACTCCGGCGGTTTCGATCTGCACGGTCATCACATCGGCCTCGCCTTCCCGGCTGGCGATGACGCGGGCCTTTTCGATCTCCTCGTGTTGGGCAACCAGTGCCGCCACCTGCTCGGGCCGGACGAACATGCCCTTGATCTTGGTGGTCTGATCGGCGCGGCCCATCCAGCCCTTGATCCGCATGTTGGTCCGTCCACAGGGGCTTTCGCCCTCCAAAACGGCACTAAGGTCGCCAGTGGCGAAGCGAATGAGCGGGTAATCGGGGTTCAGCGTGGTGACCACCACCTCACCGACCTCACCGGGCGCGACCGGGATTCCGGTGCCGGGAGTGACGATCTCGACGATGACCTGCTCGTCGACGATCAGCCCCTCCATCGCCGGGCTTTCATAGGCGATATTGCCCAGATCGGCGGTGGCATAGGATTGCAAACAGGTGATACCGCGCTCTTGATAGAAGGCCCGCAGGCTGGGGAAAAGCGCGCCGCCGCCGACTGCCGCCTTGGTGATTTTCAGCTCAACCCCCATGGCATCGGCCTTTTCCAAGATCACCTTGAGATAATCCGGCGTGCCCGCATAGGCGGTTGAGCCCACATCACGGGCGGCGGTGACCTGTAGCTCGGTCTGGCCAGTGCCTGCGGGCAAGACGGTCGCCCCGACCGCGCGCGCCCCGGATTCGAAGATCATGCCGGCAGGGGTCAGGTGGTAGCCAAAGCAGTTGTGCACCACATCGCCCGCGCCGATGCCCGCGGCATGCAGGAAGCGCCCCATCCGCCACCAGTCAGGATCGTTGCTGGAGGGCTCGTAAATCGGGCCGGGCGACTGGAAGACATGGCTGAACTCCGTCACCGGCTTGGTCGTGAACCCGCCGAAGGGCGGCTGCCCCGCCTGCGCCTTGCCAAGCTCAGATTTGCGCAGCACCGGCAGATCGGCCAGCGCAGCGGCTGAGGTGATCTGTGATGCGTCCACTCCTTTGAGCGTGTCGCCATAGCCCGGCAAACCCTGTGCACGGGCGATCTGCTGCGGCAGCGCCTTGGCCAGATCCGCCGCCCGTTGATCGGCGCTGCGGGTTTCCAGATCGTCGAAATGGGGCTTGGTCAGCATCCCTGTCACTTTCCTGCTATGGCATCACTGGAGAGGGCACAGGCCCGCTCTGGTCTTGTCTTGGGTCTTTCTGGTCCGGTCGGGTACCGGCTTAACTCAGCCAGCGTTTGCGGCGGCGGTAGCTGCGCACGTCGCGAAAGCTTTTGCGGCCCTCGTCGGACATGCCGAGGTAGAATTCCTTCACGTCTTGGTTCTCACGTAGGTCCTTGGCGGGACCGTCCATCACCACGCGCCCCGATTCGAGGATGTAGCCGTAATGCGCAAAGCGCAGCGCGACGTTGGTGTTCTGCTCGGCCAGCAAGAAGGTCACGCCCTCCTGTTCGTTCACCGATTTCACGATCTCGAAAATCTGCTCAACCAGTTGCGGCGCAAGGCCCATCGATGGCTCGTCCAAAAGGATCGTCTCAGGCCGTGACATCAGGGCGCGGCCAATGGCGCACATCTGCTGCTCGCCGCCCGAGGTATAGCCAGCCTGCGAGCGGCGGCGCTCTTTCAGGCGGGGGAAATAGTTATAGACCATCTCAAGGTCCTGCTGGATCGCGGCATTGCCATCGGTGCGGGTATAGGCACCGGTCAGCAGGTTTTCTTCGATGGTGAGGTGCTCAAAACAGTGACGGCCTTCCATGACCTGCACGACACCTTTCTTCACGGTCTCGGCAGGATCCTGATGCTGGATCGGACCGCCGCGGTATTTGATAGAGCCTTTGGTAACCTCGCCTCGCTCCGAGGCCAGCAGCCCCGAGATCGCCTTGAGCGTCGTCGTTTTGCCCGCGCCATTGCCGCCCAGCAGCGCGGTGATGCCGCCCTTGGGCACATTCAGGCTGACGCCCTTCAGCACGAGGATGACGTGGTTGTAGATCACCTCGATATTGTTGACCTCAAGCAGGTTGTCGACTGCGACGTCATTGGTGTTGGCGGCATCCAGCATGGGAAGGACCTTTCTTGGCGCTTGGGTAGGTTCCCGGCCACCCAGAAGGGCAGCCGGGAGCGGTATCTTAGCAG
Organism: Sulfitobacter sp. HI0027; assembly: GCF_001634775.1. Lineage (NCBI taxonomy): Bacteria > Pseudomonadati > Pseudomonadota > Alphaproteobacteria > Rhodobacterales > Roseobacteraceae > Sulfitobacter > Sulfitobacter sp. HI0027. The sequence continues at coordinate 22,577 of NZ_LWER01000434.1, read as the reverse complement.
TTGCCTTCGATGGCGTTTTCGTCGGCATAGGCCGAGCTATCCGCATCGATCAGCGGCTGGATCACGTCTTGATCCGACTGCATGAAGTCCGACACGAGGTTCCATTCCTTGGCTTCCGCATCCCACTGGGTCACGGCGACAAAGCCCTCACCACCGTGATTTTCACAGGAGACCGAGAACTCAGGCCCGAAGTCCGGCAAGCCAAGCGCCGCCATCTTCTCTTCGGTGATCTCAAGCTGCTCCATCCCGTCGCGCATCTGGCCGCCGGAGATGTCGCTCACACCGTGGATTTCCTGTGCCGTACGGGCCGCTTCAGACACCAGCATGGCGGCATAGACGCCACGGTTATAAAGCACCGAACCAACCTGATCGCCTGCGCCGGCAGCTTTGCCCGCATCGACGACGTATTTCTGCAGATCGTCATAAAGCGGATAGTCGGAGCCCACGTTGTGGAAGGTAAGTGCCTTATAGCCATCGGCTTTGGCACCCGCCGCCAGAACGTCGTTTTCCGAACCGGACCACCAGATGCCGATGAATTTGTCCATCGGGAAGCGGATGTTGGCAGCTTCTTGAACCGCGACTTGGTTCATCACGCCCCAGCCATACATGATCACGTAGTCAGGCTTGTCGCGGCGGATTTGCAGCCACTGCGATTTCTGCTCCTGACCGGGGTGATCGACGGGCACTTCTTTCAGCTCGAAACCATGCTTCTCGCTAAGCTCTTGCAGCGTGCGGATCGGCTCCTTGCCATAGGCGGAGTTGTGGTACACGAGCGCGATCTTCTTGCCCTCAAGGCTGCCGCCTTCCTGCTCCATGATGTGCTTGATCGCAACCGACGCGCCATCCCAGTAGTTCGCCGGGAAGTTAAAGACGTGGCTGAAAGTGTTGCCGTTCTTGGCTGAGGTGCGGCCCAGACCGGAGGTCAGCATCGGGATGTCGTCGGCGGTGACTTTGGGGATCAGCTGGTAGGTGATGCCGGTCGAGAGCGGCTGATACACCAGCGCGCCTTCGCCCTTGGTCGACTCGTAGCACTCAACGCCTTTTTCGGTGTTATAGGCGGTCTCGCACTCTGGCACACGGATGGTTTCGCCACCGATGCCGCCGTCACGCTCGTTCAGCAACGTGAAGTAATCGGCGTAACCGTCGGCGAAGGGGATGCCGCCCGCCGCGTAGGGCCCGGTACGATAGCTCAGCGATGGAAAGACAAGGTCCGCCATCACGGGGCTTGCGGCCATCAGGCCAGCTACGGCCAGTGTTCCCAGTTTATATTTCATCGGTGTTTCCTCCCTTGGATTGTCCGACTTGGGTGTTTGGGCCGGGTTTCCTCCCTCCGGCCTCGCTTTTCATGGCCGTCCCTTAGTGCGGGAAGGGCCACAATCTCAGTTTTTCCTTGGCCACGCGCCACAGCTGTGCCAGCCCGTGCGGCTCTGCGATCAGGAAGATCACGATCAGCCCGCCGACGATCACCAGCTGAAGATGCGCCACGATATCCGTGGGCCAGCCCAGCCAGTCGACGCCGACGATCTTCAATAGCACCGGCAGCAACACAAGGAACGCGGCCCCCGCAAAGCTGCCAAAGATGCTGCCCAATCCTCCGATGATGATCATGAAGAGCACAAGGAACGATTTGTTGATGCCGAAGGCTTCGCCCACTTCGACCGCGCCGAGATAGATCGAGAAAAACAGCGCGCCGGAGATGCCGATGAAGAAAGAACTCACCGCAAAGGCCGTCAGTTTCGCACGCAGCGGGTTCACCCCGATGATCTCGGCCGCGATGTCCATGTCGCGGATCGCCATCCATTTACGTCCCACCGAGCCGCGCGTCAGGTTGCGCGCCACCAGTGCCGAAAAGACCGTGAAGATCAGGCAGAACATATAGGTGGCCCAGGCTTCGGCGCTCGGTCCGGTGATCAGGATGCCAAAAGTGTCCCGCTCAGGTGCGCTGATCTGGCCGGAGGCCGAGTAGTTGTAGAACCACGGCACCCGGTTAAACAGCCACACAAGGAAGAACTGCGCCGCCAGCGTCGCCACAGCAAGGTAGAACCCCTTAATCCGCAGGCTTGGCAGGCCGAAGAGCGCCCCAACGGCGGCGGTGATCAACCCGGCGAGCAGGATATGGATGAACATGCTCACATCTGGCATCGCCGTCATCAGTTTGTAGGAGGCGTAAGCGCCCACCGCCATGAAGCCCCCGGTGCCAAGGCTGACCTGCCCGCAATAGCCGACAAGGATGTTCAGCCCGATCGCCGCGATGGCGTAGATCAAGAAGGGCAGGAACAGCGAGTTTACCCAGTAGTCATTGACCATAAAGGGAATGACAAAGATCGCGACAAAGAGCACCACATAGTAGCGGTAGCGGTCGAACTTGATCGGAAAGGTCTGCTGGTCTTCGGCGTATGTCGTGCTGAAATCGCCTGCTTCACGATAGAACATTAGACTGATTTCCCTTCTGCGATCATTGTGTCGTTGGATGCACAGCGGCGCATCATGTCTGTATCAATCCGGGGCTCCGCCGTTTGAGCAGGCGAAACTGTCCCCCGGACAGTTTCCGGGTAGCCTGTATCAAACCCGCTCAATGATCTTCTCCCCAAACAGGCCCTGCGGGCGGAAGACGAGGAAGACGAGCGCCAGCATATAGGCGAACCAGTTCTCGGTCGCGCCGCCAAGGAAGGGGGCACCGATCAGGAACTCGAACAGCTTCTCACCCACACCGATGATCAGCCCGCCGACAATCGCGCCGGGGATCGAGGTGAAGCCGCCCAGCATCAGCACCGGCAGCGCCTTGAGCGCGATCAGCGACAGCGAGAACTGCACGCCCGACTTGGCGCCCCACATGATGCCCGCCACCAGCGCCACAAAACCCGCCAGCGACCAGACCAAGATCCAGATGAAGTTGAGCGAAACCCCCACCGACAGCGCGGCTTGGTGGTCATCCGCCACGGCGCGCATGGCGCGGCCCTGTTTGGTGTATTGTGCGAACATCACCAGCCCGATCACAAGGATCGCCGCGACGATGGAGGCCACGATATCGAGGTTGTCGATAAAGAAGCCGTAGCCGGTGGCCTCAAAGGTGAATTCGTCGATCCAGACGTTGATGCCCTGCGGCAGACCGACATCGAGCGTCTTGATCTCGGATCCCCACATCAGGTCACCCACGCCTTCGAGGAAATAGGCCAGGCCGATGGTCGCCATGAACAGAATGATCGGCTCTTGCCCCACAAGGTAGCGGAACACGAAACGCTGCACGCAATAGGCCAGCACGATCATCACGATCATCGTTAACACAATGGCAAGGAAGGCAGGCACATGCCAACCAAAGTGATGCACTTCGGTGCCCAAGATCGCGTTGATCAGATGGCTAAAGGGCACCTGCCCGTCCATGATCCCGACCAGTGTCAGCGCGGCAAAAAGCGCCATAACACCTTGGGCATAATTGAAAATACCCGAAGCCTTGTAGATCAGCACGAAGCCAAGCGCGACGAGCGCATAAAGCACCCCGGCCATCAGCCCGTTGAGAAAAACCTCAATTGTAAACGCCAGTTGCTCAGGCATCATTGGCCCTCCCCAAAGTCAGAACGGCTGTGTCATTGCGGGTGTTGGTGCGGCGCTCAGTCATGGGCCACCCCCAGATAGGCGTCGATCACCTCTTGATTGTTGCGCACGTCATGGGGCGAGCCGTCACCGATCTTGCGGCCATAGTCCATCACGACCACGCGGTCGCTAAGGTCCATGACCACGCCCATGTCATGCTCAATCAGCGCGATGGTGGTGCCGAATTCGTCATTCACATCGAGGATGAAGCGGGACATGTCCTCTTTTTCCTCGACGTTCATGCCCGCCATCGGCTCATCGAGCAGCAGGATCGTCGGCTCAGCCGCCAAGGCGCGGGCCAGTTCGACACGCTTTTTCAGACCGTAAGGCAGACGCGCGACCGGGGTTTTGCGGATCGCTTGAATCTCCAGAAAGTCGATGACCTTCTCGGCGATCTCGCGGTTCTCCACTTCTTCGCGCTCGGCTTTTCCCTTCCACAGGGACTGCGCCAGCAGGCCCGATTTCATCTGGGTCAGACGGCCCGTCATCACGTTGTCGAGCACTGACATGCCTTCGAAAAGAGCGATGTTCTGAAAGGTCCGGGCAATGCCCTGCTGCGCCACCTGAAACGGCTTCATGGGCGGGCGCTGCGCGCCTTTGTACCAAACCTCACCCTCCTGCGGGACGTAGAAGCCGCTGATTACATTGAGCATCGAGGACTTCCCCGCCCCGTTCGGCCCAATAATCGCGCGGATTTCACCCTCGCGGATGTCGAATGAGATGTCCTTGATCGCCTCCACGCCGCCAAAGCGCAGGGTGATGTTCTTCATCTCCATCACCGTCGGGCCGATGGTGCGGCCGTCGTCGGTGACATAGCTGTCAGCCTGATCTTTCACGCTGTCCCTTTCCATAGTTCCCGCCTGCCCGGCGCTGGCCCCGGCCGCGCTCATTCCGCTGCCATCTTGTGGCTGGTCGGCTGCACCGCCGCGTCGCGAATTTCGAGCGTCGCCTTGATCGAGCCCTTGCGGCCGTCCTCATAGGTCACTTCCGTTTCGGTGCTGACCTGTTTGGAGCCGTCATAAAGCGCGGTGATGATATCGGCGTATTTCTCTTCGATGATCTTGCGGCGCACTTTGCGGGTGCGTGTGAGTTCACCATCGTCGGCGTCCAACTCTTTGTGCAGCACGACAAAACGGTGCACCTGACAGCCCGAAAGCATCTCATCCTCGGCGACCGAGCGGTTCACCTCCTCCACATGGCTTTGGATCGTGTCCATCACCTGCGGATGCCGCGCCAGTTCTTGGTAAGAGGCGTAGCCGATGTTGTTGCGCTCGGCCCAGTTGCCCACCGCCGTCAGGTCAATGTTGATGAAGGCGGTGCATTCGTTGCGCTGGTTGCCGAAAACCACGGCCTCAAGGATGTTGGGGAAGAACTTGAGCTTGTTCTCCACATATTTCGGCGCAAAGAGCCGCCCGTCGGCCATCTGGCCCACGTCCTTGGCGCGGTCGATGATGCGCAGGTGGCCCGAGCCTTCTTCGATAAAGCCCGCATCGCCCGTGGCGACCCAGCCTTCGGCATCTTTGGTGTCTGCGGTGCTTTCGGGGTTCTTGTAGTATTCCACAAAAACACCCGGCGAGCGGTAGAAGACTTCGCCATTGTCCGCGATTTTCAACTCCACGCCGGGGCAGGTCACGCCCACGGTATCACTGCGCACCTCGCCATCGGGCTGGGCGGTGATGAACACCGTCGCCTCGGTCTGGCCGTAGAGTTGTTTGAGGTTGATGCCGAGCGAACGGTAGAAGTCGAAAATCTCCGGCCCGATCGCCTCGCCCGCCGTATAGCCAACACGCACGCGGCTGAACCCGAGCGTGTTTTTCAGCGGGCCATAGATCATCAGCTCACCAAGCGCATATTTCGCACGGTCCATGAACGACACCTTCTTGCCGTCCAAAATCGCAGGCCCAACCTTGCGGGCATGGGCCATGAAGGTATCGAACAGCCATTTCTTGAAGCGGCTCGCGTCTTCCATACGGATCATAACGCTGGTCAGCTGCGTCTCGAACACACGCGGCGGAGCGAAGTAATAGGTCGGCCCGATCTCGCGCAGATCGACATGCATGGTGTCGGCGCTTTCAGGGCAGTTGGTGCAGAACCCGGTCCAGAGCGCTTGGCCCACGGAGAAGATGAAATCCCCAACCCATGCCATCGGCAGATAGGCGAGGATCTCGTCCGTGCGACGCAGATTGTCGAACTCTGACGAAGATTTCGCCGTCTCAATCACGTTGCGGTTGCTCAACACCACGCCCTTGGGCTTACCTGTGGTGCCCGAGGTGTAAAGCATCACGCCGGTCGAGTCGTAATTCAGCTTGGCCTGACGCGCCTCCAACTCGGCGATGTGCTTTTCGCGGTTGGCCCGGCCCAGTTCCTGCACGGCGCTGTATTGGTCCAGCTTGGAGTGGTCGTATTTACGCAGGCCTCGCGGATCGAGATAGACCATCCGCTCAAAGTCAGGCAGCTGCGCCTGCACTTCAATGATCTTGTCGACCTGCTCCTGATCGCCCACCACGGCGATGCGCGCGCCGCAGTGGCCCATGACATAGGCCATCTCTTCGGCGTTGGCGTCTTGGTAAAGCGGGACGGGGATGGCGCCAGCCATCTGCGCCGCCATCATCGCCCAATAGAGGTATGGTCGGTTGCGCCCGATAACAGCGACGAAATCGCCCTCATCCAGTCCCAGCTCCAAAAATCCGAGCGCCAGCGCCTCAACCTCGTCGCGGGTTTGCGACCAGGTCCAGCTTTGCCAGATCCCGTATTCCTTCTCCCGGTAAGCGGGGGCGTTTGCGAATTCACTTGCGTTGCGATGCAACAGCGCCGGCACGGACTGAGGTCCGTCGGCACGCGTCAGCGGCTTGGCCAAATTGTCTTCCTCCCATGCCCGCCCTCCCCGGCGGGTTCGATCGCTTGTGCGATTCTATGATCTCACAAGTGACGTTGTCTTAGGTGTGGAGGTCAACTTTTTCCTGATCTTTTCCGAATCCTAACGAATTGTTACAGCGCGATTTAGCACCCTTCGCGGCTAGTCGATGCCGTTGGCACGCTGCACCTCGCGCACATAGGTCACGATGGATTTAACCTCGGCCTGGGTGATCCCTTCCACCGGGGGCATATTGCCGAAAGACCAGTGATGCTGGCGTACGCCATTGGTTGCCGCGACCAGAAAGGCGCCATCGCCGTGGTGGCTGGGTTCATAGATTTTATGGATCAGCGGCGGGCCTGCGCCTTCGCGCCCGGCGGCATTGACCCCGTGACAGGCCGAGCATTTCGCCTCAAATGCACGCGCGCCGATCTGCGCCTGCTCGCTCAGGCTGTCCGGCAGGGTAACGGCTGCCATCGCCGCGCCGCTTGCTGTGGGGGCCGGGGCCTCTTCGGCACGCCACCACATATATCCGCCAATCGCGACCACCGCAGCCACCGCCACCATTCCAAAGTTCTTGTCCATGCTCTGCCTTTCGGGTTTCATTTGCCGCGCTTCTTCGGGCCTCCAGCGCAAGAAGGTCAAGCGCCATTTGGCCTTTCCTCTGCGCGGCGCTGGCCCTACCGTCGACGGATGCCAATGCAGATCACCGATGACCAAACCAAAGCCCTGACCCAAGCCGGTCTGAACCTGATCGCTCAGGCGCTGACGATCTATGACAGCGACCTGCGCCTTGCGGTCTGCAACGGGCCGTTTCAATCCATGTTCGACCTGCCCGATGAACTGGTCACTCCCGGCGCGCCGTTTGAGGATACGATCCGCCATCTTGCCGGAACCGGCGAATATGGCGAGGTCACGGATGTCGATGCCTTCGTGGCCGAGCGTGTCGAACAGGCGCAGGCTTTTGTGCCGCATTACATGGAACGCACCCGCGCGAACGGGCGCACCATCAGCGTCGAAGGTTCTCCGCTGCCCCAGGGCGGCTGGGTCACCGTCTATACCGACATCACCAACACCAAACGGCAAGAGGCGCTGTTGCGTGCGCGGTCCGATGCGCTGAGCGATCAACTGCTCTCCCATGCCGAACAACTCGCCGCCAGCAACCGCAAGCTCGAAGCGACGATCACGGCGCTGGAAGAAGCCAAACGGCAGGTCACCGAGAGCGAAGCCCGCACCCGCCTGACAACCGAGATGATGCCTGCGCATATCGCCCATGTGGACGATTATGGCCGCTACATTTATTCCAACCGCCGCTTGAGCAGTGTGATGCCGGGGCGGCCCAGCAATATCTACGGTCTGCACATCAGCGACGCGCTTGGGGCCTCCGCCTATGCGCGGATCAAACCGGCGCTGACCCAAGCCTATGCAGGCAGTCCGGCGGTGATCGAGTTCACTCATGACGCCTCTGCCCGCCGGATACGCGGTGCCTTCACCCCCGATGGGCGCGGCGGGGTCTATATCCTGTCGATGGACATCACCGAAGAAACCCAGACCCGCGTCGCCCTGCAACAGACGCTGAAACGCGAGTTGGCCTCTCGGATGATCTCGGGGCTGGCGCATGACTTTTCGAACCTATTGACGATCATTCTGGGGATGCAATCGAAACTCGCGCGCCTGCCCAACATGCCGCCGCAAGCGGAAGAACTGGTCGAAGGCACGCTTGCCGCCGCGCGGCGGGGTGGCACGCTGCTCAGTTCCATCGCCGATGTGACAGAACCCCGCGCCCTGCGCCCCGCGGCCACCGATATCGCCGACCTCTTAAACGAGCTTTCCACCCTCGCCGCCCCGACCCTGCCCCCGAAATGCGCATTGGTGGTGCGCAACGACGCGCCAGAGGGGTCTGTTCTGCTCGACAAAGGCCGCGTGCAGGACGCGCTTTTGAACCTCATCCTTAATGCCCGCGATGCGTGCGGCGCGCGTGGCACGATCACGCTGACTCAACGGCTGGTGCATGACACTTGGATCGAATGGGTGATCCACGACACCGGGCCAGGCTTTTCGCCCTCTGCGCTGGAGCGTGGGGTCGAGCCCTTTTTCACCACCAAGGGCAGCGAGGGGTCAGGGCTGGGCCTGTCGATGGTCTACGACATGACCAAATCCGCAGGCGGCGATCTGCGGCTGAGCAATGCCCCCGAGGGCGGCGCGCAAATCAGCCTGCGCCTGCCCTACCGCGCCGCCGTGCCGGCCACGACGGGGCTGGTGCTGCTGGTCGAAGACACGAGTGATATCCGCGCCGTGGTGCGCGACATGTTGATGGATCAGGGTCATTCGGTGATCGAAGCCACCAGCGCCGATGAGGCCACGGCCCTGATCGCTGATCTGCCCGACATCACCCTTGTCCTCTCGGACATCCAACTCACCGGCGAAGGCACCGGCATCGACCTTGCCCGCCGTGTCGGCAGCAGCCTGCCGCTGTTGCTGATGACCTCCCTACCCGCTGATCACCCACTGTTTGTCGAGGCGCAGACCCTCGCGCCGGTGCTGCGCAAACCTTTTGACGCCGACGCGCTTTTGTCGCTGATCGCCCCATTGAAAGCCACCGCCCCATGAGCCGTGATACCGCCCCGCGCCCACTGGTCACCATTCTGGATGACGAACCCGAGATCCGTCAAATGCTGTCGGACACGTTGCAGGAAGCGGGCTTCGACACGCTCAGCTTTGGCCGCGCGCGGGCTTTTGAGGCCGCCTTGGCCAACCATACGCCCGATGTCTGCCTTGTCGATCTCAGCCTGCCCGACACCGACGGGCTGACGCTGGTACATCGGCTGGCGCTGGAACAAGGCGCGATCGTTATCATCATCTCGGGCCGCGCGCAGGTGCAGGACCGGGTGACAGGGCTGGAGCTTGGGGCCGATGACTACATCATCAAACCCTTCGATCCGGCGGAAGTGGTCGCCCGCATCCGCGCCCGCCTGCGCAGCGCCAAGCCCACCCCGCAGGCTGGCACCACCGCGCGGTTCAACGGCTGGACCGCGCATTTTGACCGCTATGTCTTGCAGGATGCGCAGGGCACCGAGGTCACCTTCTCCCATGCCGAAGGCGAGGTGCTGCGCCTGTTCCTAGACGCACCCAAACGCCTGATCAGCCGCGCGCAGATGCAAGAAAGCCTTGGTGGCGTCGCCTCTGAAAGCTTTGACCGGGCGATGGACGTGCGCATCTCGCGGCTGCGCACGAAACTTGGCGAAGACCCGAAAAACCCGCAATTGATCAAGACGATCTATGGCGCGGGCTATATCTTCCTTGGCGATGTGGATTGGGACTGACGGCGCTCAAAGCGCCGCGACGGCCCGGCCCAGCACCTCAACCGCCGCGACCAGATCGTCTTCGGCTGTGTCCTCTTCGAAAGCATGGCTGATCCCGTTGATCGACGGTGCGAACAACATCGCCACAGGCATCAGCCGGGCCACATTGGTCGCGTCGTGCAAAGCCCCCGAGGGCATCTTGCGCCACTTGCCCGGCGCTACCGTCTCCGCCGCCTCGGCCAGCGCGTCGCGCAGCCGGGCATCCATCGCCACCGGCTCCAACCCCAACATCGGACCAAAAGACAGTTCCATCCCGCGGGTCTGGGCGACCTCTTCGGCAGTCTCGCGGATGATCGCTTCCATCCGGGACAGACGGTCGCTGTCGCCGTCCCGCCACTGCATGGAGAACACCGCCTTGCCCGGCACGATGGACGAGGCATTGGGATGCAGGCTGACATGGCCGATCGTCCAGACGGTGCTGGGTGTCACCACATTGCGCAGCCGGTCATTGAGCAGGCTGTTGAAGGCAGATACTGCTTGAAAGGCATCCTTACGCACCGCCATCGGCGTGGTGCCCGCGTGGTTTTGCTGGCCTTCAAAGGTCACCTTCATATCGCGGATGCCGACGATGTCTGTGACGACACCGATCTGCTCGCCACTGTCATCCAGCGTCGGGCCCTGTTCGATGTGTAGCTCGATATAGCCGGTGAACTGCGCCGGATCGACGGGGCCGGTGACCATGCCCGTCATCGTCTTGCGCGCCTCCGCCAAACTGACCCCAGCATGATCAGTGAGACCGTCAGCATCCACCTGATCCAGAGCGCCGGACCAGACGGTCGAACCGGTGGTCACGCCAAAGCGCCCCTCTTCATCCTGAAACGACACGACCGAGACCGCAGCCCCCCCGGCCTCCTGTGCTGCGCGGGCCACTTCAAGTGCGGCGATCACACCCAAGGCACCATCAAGCCAGCCGCCTTCGGGCTGGCTGTCGGAATGCGACCCCAGCAGGATCGACGGCCCTTCGGCACGCCCAAAGAGGTTGCCCATCGCGTCGACCTCAACGGTCAGCCCTGCGTCGCGCATCCGCCCAGCAAGCCATTCCCGCGCCTCAACATCGGCGGCGGAATAGGCCGGGCGCACCACGCCCTTGCCCACACCCGCAGCACCAATGGCGCGCAGGTCGTGCAGGTCTTTCAAAAATCGGGCAGCATCAATCTTCATCTTCAGAACTTTCCTTACTCGGCAGCGACGGCCTCTTTCGCCGCCTCCACCCTAACGGCAGAGAACTTAAACTCCGGGATCTTGCCGTAGGGGTCAACCGCTGGATTTGTCAGGATATTCGCCGCGGCCTCGACATAGGCGAAGGGCAGGAAAACCATATCAGGGGCCACGGCGCGGTCCTCACGGGCCATGATCTCGATACTGCCGCGTTTGGTCGAAAGCCGCACATGTTCGCCCGGGGCGACGCCGAGACGACGCAGGGTCGACGGGTGCAACGAGCAATTCGCCTCCGGCTCCAGCCCGTCGAGCACCTTGGACCGCCGCGTCATCGACCCGGTATGCCAATGCTCCAACTGGCGCCCCGTGGTCAGGATCATCGGATACTCCGCATCGGGCACATCATCAGGGGCCACGATCGCGGCGGGGGTGAATTTGGCACGGCCTTCGGGACGCGGGAAACCCTCGCTAAAGACAATCGCCTGCCCCGGATCGCTTTCGCTGAGCGACGGGTAGGTCACCGCATTCTCCTGCGCCAAACGGTCCCATGTGATGTTGTCAAAGGACTTCATGTTCAGCTTCATCTCGGCAAAGACATCCGCCGGGCTTTCATAGCTCCAGTCCAGCCCCAGCCGCTTGGCCAGCTCCACCTCGATCCACCAATCCTCCCGCGCCTCGCCGGGTGGTGTCACCGCCGGGCGGCCCATTTGGACCTGACGGTTGGTGTTGGTCACCGTGCCAGTCTTTTCGGCAAAGGCGCTGGCGGGGAGGATCACATCGGCGTAATTCGCTGTCTCCGTCAGGAAGATATCCTGCACCACAAGGTGATCCAGTTTGGCCAGCGCATCGCGCGCATGGTCGACATCGGGGTCCGACATCGCCGGGTTTTCCCCCAGCACATACATCGCCTTGATGTCCCCATCATGCACCGCGTCCATGATCTCGGTCACGGTCAGCCCCTTCTCGGCGCTAAAATCACCCGAGCCCCAGACGTCGGTGAAGGCGCTGCGCACGCCGTCGTCCTCCACCGGTTGGTAATCAGGCACAAACATCGGGATCAGCCCCGCATCAGACGCGCCCTGCACGTTATTCTGGCCCCTGAGCGGGTGTAGCCCAGCACCGGAGCGGCCGATTTGGCCGGTCATCAGCGCAAGACTGATCAAACAGCGCGAATTGTCGGTGCCGTGGATGTGCTGGCTCACCCCCATGCCCCAAAAGATCATCGCCGCATTGGCCCCTGCAAAGGTTCGCGCCACATCGCGCAGCACCTCGGCCCCGATCCCGCAGATGGGGGCCATCTTCTCGGGGCTGAAGTCCTTCAGATGTGCCTTCTCGGCCTCCCAATTCTCGGTATAGGCCGCGATATATTGTTCGTCATAGAGCCCCTCTTCGACGATCACATGCATGATCGCGTTGAGCATCGACACATCGGTGCCGGGGCGGAATTGCAGCATATGGCTGGAGAAACGGCGGAGCCCCACACCGCGCGGGTCCATCACGATCAGCTTGCCACCGCGTTTGGTGAATTGCTTGAAATAGGTCGCGGCGACGGGGTGGTTCTCAACCGGGTTCGCGCCGATGACGATGGCCACATCGGCATTTTCGATCTCATTGAAGGTGGCCGTCACTGCACCCGAACCCACATTCTCCATCAACGCCGCCACGGATGAGGCATGGCAGAGCCGCGTGCAGTGATCGACGTTGTTATGGCCAAAACCCTGACGGATCATCTTTTGAAACAGGTAGGCTTCTTCATTGGTGCATTTCGCACTGCCAAAGCCCGCCACCTCGCGCCCGCGCCCCTTGAGGCCCTGTGCCGCGAAATCCAACGCCTCGTCCCAACTGGCCTCGCGAAACACCTCGCTCCAGTTTCCGGGATCGACGTTCAGCCCCTTAACGGGCGCATCGTCGCGGCGGATCAGCGGTTTGGTCAGGCGGTGATCGTGGTGGATATAGTCAAAGCCAAAGCGGCCTTTGACGCAGAGCCGCCCTTCGTTGGCCGGGCCGTTGATGCCTTCAACATATTTGACCTTGTTGTCCTTCACCTTGAGCGAAATCTGACAGCCGACGCCGCAGAAGGGGCAGACGCTGGCGACTTCTTCGTCGTAATCCGCACTGTCACCGACCTGCGCCTCATCCACCACCGTGGCAGGCATCAGCGCCCCCGTCGGGCAAGCCTGCACGCATTCGCCGCAGGCCACACAGGTCGACGCGCCCATCGGATCGTCGATGTCAAACACCGGATAGGCATCATGCCCGCGTCCCGCCATGCCGATCACGTCATTGACCTGCACCTCGCGGCAGGCGCGGACGCAGAGGTTGCACTGGATACAGGCATCAAGGTTCACGCGCATCGCGACGTGGCTGTCGTCCAACAGCGGAATGCGGTCCCGTTCGAGCTTGGGAAAACGGCTGCTTTCCACCCCACTCTGCGCCGCCATGTCGCGCATATGGCTCGACTTGTCATGGGCCACGTCCTGCGCGGGTTGGTCGGCCAGCAACAGCTCCATCACCATCTTGCGCGCATTCTCGGCCCGCGCGTTGTTGGTCGTGACAACCATCCCCTCGGCTGGTTCGCGGATGCACGAAGCCGCCAGCACGCGCTCGCCCTCAATCTCAACCATACAGGCGCGGCAGTTGCCGTCGGGGCGGTAACCGGAGGCAGGTTTATGGCAGAGATGCGGGATCTTCAGACCCCGGCCATTGGCCACTTCCCAGATGGTCATGCCGGTTTCGGCCTCGACGGTCTGACCATCAAGCGTGAATGTGATCCTCTCGGACATGGCTACCCCTCCCGCTGGCTATTGACCAAACTATAGGCAAAACCCGGCCCGTGTCAGGGGCCAATCCCGACACCCCGTCACGGATAAACGCCGCCGCAGCGCATTGGATTGTATGGCCCGACAAGCTGCCCTATCACTTGGGCGAACAGTGAAAGCCATTTGATGTCCCACATTACCCTGATCCGCCACGGCCAAGCCAATTCCACCGCCAAGGACGAGTTGAGCTATGACCAACTTAGCCCGCTTGGCCATGAGCAAGCCGCATGGTTAGGCGAGCATCTGCGTCACAGCGAAAGCCACCACACGCGGCTCTATACCGGCACCCTGACCCGCCATATCGAAACCGCCGAGGCGATGAAGACCGGGCTGGAACCCATCCGTGACGCCCGGTTGAATGAGTTAGAGTATTTCACTCTCGCCAATCTGATGGAGCAACAGCACAAGGTGCCCTTCCCCCGCGCGGGCGAGTTTGTGCACCATCTGCCGCAGGTCTTTGACTATTGGAAAGCGGGCAAGCTGGACGACACCCCGGAAACCTACGAGAGCTTTGAGACCCGCGTGCAATCCGTGCTGGCCGAGATCGCCGAGGGCGAAGGCCCGGCGCTGGTGGTGACCTCGGGCGGGCTGATTTCTTTGGCGATGGCGCAGGCCATGGGCGTGGGCATCCCGGCCATGGCGCGCTTGGCGCTGGCGATCATGCATACTTCGATGCACCGGCTCTTTCCCATCGGCGGGCATTGGTCGCCCGTGCTGTTCAATGCCGTGCCGCATCTTGACCGTCCCGACCGCCGCCTTGCACAAACGCATATCTGATCCCTCGCCCGCGAAAGGCTGCCCCCATGCTGAAACTCCACTACGCCCCCGGCACGATCTCGGTCGCCGTTGCCATCGCCCTCGAAGAAGCGGGGCTGGCCTATGAGCCGGTGAAGGTCGATTTCGCCAGCGCCGAACAGACCGCCGCGCCCTATCTGGCGTTGAACCCCAAGGGCCGGGTGCCGACCCTCGTGACCGAAGCGGGCACCACCCTGACCGAGACTGGCGCGCTGTTGGACTATGTCGCCGCCCGCGCGCCCGAGGCGGGGCTGGTCCCTACCGACCCTGAGGCCGCGGCCCATATGCGCGGGGTGATGTACTACCTCGCCTCGACCATGCATGTGGCCCACGCGCATAAAATGCGCGGCCACCGCTGGGCCGATCAGCAATCGAGCTTTGACGACATGAAAGCCAAGGTGCCGCAGACCATGGCCGATTGCGCGGCCTATATCGAAAACCACGCTTTCCGGGGCGATTACGTCGCGGACGACAGGCTCTCGCTGGCCGATCCCTATCTCTTTGTCGTGTCGGGCTGGCTCGAAGGGGACGGGGTCGACCGCGCCAATTTCCCCCAGCTAAAAGCTTTCGCCGCCCGCATGGAGGACCGCGCCAGCGTGAAGGCCATCCGGGAAAAAGGAATGTTGGCATGACCCATCTTTGGCTGCGCGCCGAACAGCGCGACAATGAGACCCGCACCGGGCTGACGCCCGAAGGGGCCGCCGCGCTGATCGCATCTGGCATGAAGGTGAGCGTCGAAGACAGCGACAGCCGCGTGATCCCCACCGCCGCCTATGCGCAGGCGGGCTGCGAGATCGTCCCCGCGCATAGCTGGCCCGACGCCCCGCGCGATGCCGTGATCTTTGGCCTGAAGGAGCTGCCCGAAGACGGCACGCCCCTGCCGCATGTCCACATCATGTTCGGCCATGCCTACAAGGGCCAATCCTCGGGGCGCAAACTGTTAGCACGGTTCAAGGCCGGTGGCGGCACCTTGCTGGATTTGGAATATCTGACCGATGACACTGGCCGCCGCGTTGCCGCCTTTGGCTATTGGGCCGGATTTGCCGGGGCTGCGGTGTCGGTCAAATGCCGCATCGCGCAACTGCGCGGAGCGACCTGCGGCCCGGTTGCGCCCTACCCCGACGCCGAAGCGCTGAAAGCCGCGCTGGCCGAAGAACTCGCCCAAGTCGACGCGAGCGGCGACCGCGCGCTGGTCATCGGGGCCTTGGGCCGCGTGGGGCGCGGGGCGAGCGATCTTTGCGAGGCTTTGGGCATCCCCGTCACCGGCTGGGATATGGCCGAAACCGCCCATGGCGGGCCGTTCCCCGAAATCCTCGACCACGCCTATTTCTTCAACTGCATCCTCGCAGGGCCAGACACCCCCGCCTTCGTCCGCCCCGATGCCCCCGAAGCAGAGCGCGCCCTGCGGGTGATCGGCGACATTGCCTGCGACCCCGACAGCGCTTTCAATCCGGTGCAGGTCTATGATCGGGCGACCACTTGGGCGGAGCCTGTGCTGCGTGTGCATGACGCCCCGCCGTTGGATATCATGGCCATCGACAATCTGCCGTCCATGCTGCCGCGCGAAAGCTCAGAGGATTTTGCCAGCCAGTTGTTGCCAACGCTGCGGGCGCTGCCGGAGATGGACAATGCCGTCTGGCAACGCGCGCGCGATCTGTTCGATCAGCATGTCGCCGAGGTCTGACCTTCAGGAGAAGAATCGGTAGTACAGCCAATCCGGCAGGAACCGCCCCAAACGGAACAGCAGCGAAAACCCGTAGGGAAAATCCAGTTTGAAACTGTCGCCGTTCATATGCTCATAGACCCGCCGTGCGGCGTCTTCCGGCTCCATCAAAAAGGGCATTTTGAAATCGTTCTTGTCGGTCAACTGGGTCTTGATGAAACCGGGATTGATCACCTGAACCTGTACGCCGGTCTTGCGCAGATCGGCGTGCATCGATTCCGCCAAAGACAGGGTCGCCGCCTTGGAGGCCGTATAGCCGATTGAGCCGGGCAAACCGCGATAGGCGGTCAGGCTGGAGGTGATGACGATATGCCCGTGGTCGCGCGCGACCATCTCTGGCACCACTTGTCCCAGGACACGCATCAACCCGGTGAAGTTCACATCGGCCATGGTCACACCATGCTCGGCCTGCCACTCCTGCGCTCCAAAAGGCCAATAGGCCCCCGCCAGATAAACCAACCCGTCGATTGGCCCCACATCCTTTGCCGCCTGCGCCACATCCGCGTCATCGGTCACATCCAAGACCCGCACCCGCGCCCGGCCCGGCAGGGCCTGCGCCAGCTCGGTCAGCTTGTCCTCGGAGCGGGCCGAGAGGATCACCTCGACCCCGGTGCGGCTAAGCTGATGTGCCAGTGCCGCCCCAAGCCCGTCGCTTGCGCCCACCAGCCAATAGGTCTTGCCTTGCCAGTCTTTCATCTTTCCTCCGCCGGTCGCAACGTGGCGACCAATTCTGCTACTTTGATCCCGAATTTCCGAAACTGGCTGCGGTTCACGATGGTGCCATCGGGGGTGAGATACATCCAATCGACAGTTTTCAGCACATGACTGCCCAGTTCTTCGGGCAGTCGGATACGATAGCGCAGCTGCAAGGTCGGTCCAGCCTGAACGCCCTGCCCCACGCCGATCACATCCGGGGCGGTGCTGGTAAAATTGCCGTTCTCGCCCAATGTGACGGTCCATTCGCGCTCCTGACGCGAACCGTCGTTATAGCGAAAGGTTTCGGCCACGGTGGCCACATTCCCCTCCCAAGACACGTCGAACTTGGCCGTGAAGCTGCTGGTGACCCGGCCTAGGGGACCGAAAATCACGCCTTCGCAAATCATCTCATCGCGCAGATGCAACCGCAGGTCGAAGACGGGGAAAGAATCGACATAGTCGCTTGGCGACTGGCCATGAAACTCCCCTAAACGGCGGCGCAAAAAAGTGAGCAATAGACCAAGGCCAAGCCCGACAGCGATAAAGATCAACGGCTCTGTCACGGTGTCTCCACGTCTTTTGCACTGGCGAGCAGAGCGATCGCCAGCAATTTCAAGGCGCAAGGTACACCGGCATAGAACCAGATCAACAGGGATATGGATGTGTCGGAACTGGTTCCCGCTGCGGTCTGCAGCCCTGCGCGTTCTAAAGCTGGAAGTAGAGCAACGGCCGCGAAAGCCAAGGTCAATTTGGAGACGAAGGACCAGAGGCCAAAACCTTCGGCAGCCGAGGGGGAAATCTGCGCCATGCGGCTGGCGAACATGGCAGGCAAAAGGGTCAAATCCGCGCCCAAAACCGCGCCCGAAGCCAGACAGACCAAGGCGAAAAGCGCAACATCCCCCGGCCCCAGCAACAGCGCCCCGCCGAAGGATGCGATGCCCAAAGCCATTGCGACCAGCAGCACCCGATGCGGGCCGTGCCGCTCTGCCAAGATCCCCCAAAGCGGTGCCGCCGCTGCTGCTGCAAGGAAAAACAGCAGCAAAAGCGGCCCCTCCCACCCCGGCGCCTCAAGCGCCAGTTCGACATAGAAGAGAAACAGGGTCGAGGTGACGGCAACCGGGGCGGCATTAACCAGCGCGATCAACAGCAGCCGCCGCGCCTGCGCATCGCGCAACACGGTGCCGAAGTCACTTTCCATCGGCAGCACCGCCGCTCGCCACTCGCCCCGCATGGCGACCGTGGCCCAAAGCGCCAAGATCGCAAAGCCAACAGCAAACCCGGCAAAGGGACGATCCAGCCCGACGCCCAGTAGCAAAGGCGCGACAGAGGCCAGACAAACCCCCAAAAGCGCGCCCGTCTCGCGCCAGCGGGCAAGGGTCAAATGCCCCGCGCCCGGCAGGCTGTCGGCCTTGGCAACCCCTTGTGCATAGAAACAGATGGTCAGAAAGCTGAAGGCGGAAAACACCAGCGTCAGCATCAGCGCGAACCACAGCACCGGCGCCACCGGCGCGGGCATAGCAAAAAGCCCCAGCATCGCCAGCGCCATCACCGCGCCTGCCACCGTCACCGCAGTGCCGCGCTTGTCGCGCAGCTTTTGGGCCAACCAACCAAGGGCGGGGTCCTGCACCACGTCCAACAGCCGCAAACCAAAAAGCACCGACCCAAGTGCCGTCAGCGAGACCCCGTATTCATCGACATAGAACTTCGGCGCGTGAATGTAGATCGGCAGCCCCGCCGACGCGAGCAATGCCGCGAAAAGCGCATAGGCGGGCAGCCGGGCCGCGCGTCCTGTCATCGGCCACCCGCGCCATGCGCCGCATCACGGGATACGTCGATATTGGGCGCCTCGGGGCGGGCGCGAAAACCCGCCCGTTTCAGCCAAAGCTTCAACGCCTGCCAATGGATCAGCGCCAGCACCCGTCGCGCACCGAAAGGGCGGCGCAGCAGCGACCAAAGGATACCGCGATTGGTCAGCGGCGCACGCGGCCCGGTCAAAGTGGCAATCAACCCGTTCTCCCCATCCGAGAAATCGATCCAGATGCCGATCCGCTTAGAGGTGATATCGAAACGAAAGACATAGCCACCCGAGACATCTTGGAAGGGGGAGACATGCATGAGCTTTGCCGCCTTCAGCCTGTCGTCGGGCGCGATCGGGCGTAGGTCTGCATGATGGCACAGATAGGAATGTCGGTCGCCATAGGTGTTCGTCACCTCGGCGATCACCGCGATCAGCGCATCATCCGCCCGACGGCACAGCCAAAAGCTGACCGGATTGAAGACATGGCCCAGCACCCGCGGCTGCGCCACAAGCTCAATCCGCGCGACCCCGACAATGCCATGCGCCGCCAAAACCTCGCGCACCCAAAGGGCTCCACGCCCCTGCCCCGGCGCGCCGCCGTGGTCACTGTCTTGCAGGCTGGTCAGGCCCGGCCCGTTGCGGGCGAAAAGCGCGGGCGTCCTCAGCGCCGTGGCCTCGGCATCGCAGATCACATAGTCGACCGAATAGCGGAAACGGTTCTCTACCGCACCTTTGCGGCCATGAAAGGTTTGGCCCCGGATATGATCGACGCCCGTTGTCACTCCGCCGCCAAGGGTGCCGCCCGCGCGGCCTGCATCCGCTCGACCACATCCACCGCGCTGGCCAGCCCGTCTTCGTGAAAGCCATGCCGCATCCAAGCGCCGCAGAACCATGTATTCTGGCTGCCATTGAAGGCGCGCACCTCGTCCTGTGCGGCCAAGGCGGCAAGGTCATAGACCGGGTGGCGCAGGGTGACTTGATCGTAAATCAGATCTTCGCGGATGCTGCGTTTGGTATTGAGCGTCACAAAATGCAGATCATCCTGCGGAATCGGTTGGAGCGAGTTCATCCAATAGGTCAGGTCGATCCGGTCTGATTTCTGCTCTCGATCCTCGGTATAAACCCAAGATGCCCAAGTAGAACGCCGCTTGGGCATGATGCTGGCATCGGCGTGCAAAACGATGTCATTGGGCTGATAGCGGATTGCGCCCAAGGCGCGCTTTTCGGCCTCTGTTGGATCGGAAAGCATCGTCAGCGTGTCATCGGAATGGGTGGCAAAAATCACTTCGTCGAACGCCTCCCATTCACCGCCCCATGCGCGGACCTCTGCGCCTTGCGCGGTGCGGCGCACGGCCTGCACCGGGCAGTCGGTGCGCAGGTCAACGCCATTGGCGCGCAGAGCATTCTCCAACCGGTCGACATACTGCCGCGAGCCGCCCTTCACCGTGTACCACTGATGCTGGCCGGAATAATTCAGCAGCGCGTGGTTCTCAAAAAAGTTGACCATGGCATGGGCCGGGAAGTCCATGATTTTCTCGGTCGGGGTGGACCAGATCGCGCCGGAAAGCGGCGAGAGATAGAAGTCGCGGAAATAGCGCCCGGTGCCAAGCCGGTCGAGAAACTCTGCGATGGTCATCGACGGGTCACGCGACACCGCCAGCGCGTTCTTATTGAAATGCACGATATCGCGCAGCATCCGCAGGAAAGGCGGGCTGAACATATTGCGTTTCTGGGCAAAGACCGCGTTGAAACTGGTCAGCGCATATTCCAGCCGCCCACCGTCAATCGACGCGCCAAAGCTCATGTTCGACGGCACAACCGGCACGTCCAATTCCGCAAAGAGCGCGGCAAGATGCGGGTAGTTGGCATAATTGAACACGATAAACCCGGTATCGACCGGCTGATCGCCATTCTTGCCCGCGATCACCGTCCGCGCATGGCCGCCGATCTTGGCCCCTGCCTCATAGAGGGTGACGCGGTCCGCAGGCGCCAGCATATGCGCCGCCCCCATGCCGGAAATCCCACCGCCGATCACGGCGACACGCCGACCAAGCGGCTGTCGGGGAAGGGTACTGTCGTTCAGAGCTTCAAAAGGCATAGGGGTCCTGCTTTGGTCCGGAACTTTGGATATGGGGCACCCACGGGTAAAGGGGAGTTAAAGTTGCAGCGCCCGATAGATTTTCTTGGAAGAATTCACGCAGTTCCGCGATCGCGTGCGAAGCCCCTTGGAGGGGCGCTAGGACAGGAGGCTGTCGAGCGCCGCTTGCCCGCGGCTCATCTGGCCCAGATAGGTTTCGGTATCGATATTCGCCCCGCAGACAATCACCCCCACACGCCGCCCGGCCAGTTGCGCGCGCAGGGGCCCGAGCGCCCCGGCCATCGCAGCCCCGGCGGCAGGCTCCACCGCCAATTTCGCGGCCCGCTGCAGCACCACCATCCCGGCGCAGATCGCATCGTCGCTGACCGTCACCACATCATCGACATAGACCGCACAAAGCGCATGGCCAAACGGCAGCGCCATCGGCGGGCCAAGGCTGTCGGCGATGGTATTGACCTCAGGGATGGTCACGGGCGCGCCGGAGGCGAGGCTTCGCGACATGCTGTCGGCGCCTGTCGGCTCAACGCCGTACACCCGACAAGCGGGGTTGATCGCCTTGACCGCGGCGGCCACACCGCTGATCAGCCCGCCACCGCCGACCGAGACGACGACCGCGTCCAAGTCCGCCACCTGCGCCATCAGTTCCAGCCCAACCCCCGCGGTGCCGAGCGACGTGTGCAGCCCCTCGAAAGGGTGGATAAAGAACCGCCCCTCTTCGCGCACCAACCGCTCGGCCTCGGCAAAGGTCTCTTGCCCGGCGGGTTTCATCACGACCTCGGCCCCGGTGGCACGGGCAAGGGCGACGCGAAAGGGGTTGGCGTTGTCCTGCATCACCACCTTGGCGCTGATGCCGAGCTTGGCCGCGGCCCAGCCTGCTGCGATGGCGTGGTTGCCCGCACTGGCTGCGGTGATGCCCCGCCCGCGGGTGTCGTCGTCAAGCTGGCGCGCCACCGACAACGCGCCGCGGGCCTTGAAGGTGCCGGTATGCTGAAAACACTCCAGCTTGAGCGCAACCCGCGCGCCGCCTAGCACCTCATCGACCATGGGAGAGGAGAGGGTCACCACCGGTGTTTGCACGATATCGCTGCGTAACGCGGCGGCCCGCGTCTGCATCGCCTCCAGCGTCATCCCGGTAATGTCCACGTCGTTCATTCAGCCGTTCCCTTCGGGTGTCCTTAGGGGAACAATAGCCTCGGTTTTGTTTTCTGCCAGTTCTTCGAAGTCGAAATTATGCAAGCGGCCCGCGCGTTTGGCGGCTTTTTCGCTGCTGACTTTGATCTCTTCGACATCGCGCCGCGCTTGGCTGAAATGCCGATCAAGGTTGCCGACACGCATCGCCAGACGCTCGACATCCTTGTTCAGATTGCCCAACTCGCGGCGGATCGCGCCTGCCTGTTCGCGCATCCGCGCATCTTTCAGGATCGCGCGCATGGTGTTGAGCGTGGCCATGCAGGTCGTCGGGCTGACAATCCAAACGCGCTTTTCAAACCCTTCGCGGACGAGTTCAGGAAAGTTAGCGTGCAATTCGGCATAAACCGCTTCGGAAGGCAGGAACATCAACGCGCCTTCGGCGGTCTCACCCTCCAGAATATACTTGTCGGCAATCGCATTCAGATGCACCCGCACGGCGACCTTCATCTGCTGGGCGGCGGCGCGGGTTTCGGTTTCGGTCTTGGCGCGGCG
>NZ_LWER01000433.1:0-14665 GCF_001634775.1 Sulfitobacter sp. HI0027 | reverse complement strand
CCTCGGGTTCGACCACGCNTGAAGTACCCGGATCGGCACCGTCTTGCGGACCGTGCCGCGCAGGCGGCGCAGGGCGTGGTCGAACCCGAGGTTGTAAAGGTAGTTCCATCCCGTCGCGATGCTGGCGCTGACGATGGTGACGACGCCAATCTCATGCAGTGGCTTGTCAAACAGCCAAACGCCCATGGGCGTGACGATCAACAGGGCGAGAACTTCAAAGCTGATGGCGTGGCGGATGCGGTCTGCGGTGCTGCGCATGGGGTCGGTCCCGGTATTGGTCGGGTCGTCCCGAGTGGCTGCCCAAATGGGGGAGGTCGTCCTCGCTTGGTCTCAATATGGCGATTAAGGCGCAGGGTGCAAGAGGGTCGGCTTGGAAGGGCTCAGCGGCCCGCTTTGGGATGGGCGTTGTTATAGACTTCCATCAGCCGCGCGGTATCGACGGCTGTATAGGCCTGCGTGGTCGAGAGCGAAGCATGGCCTAGCAGTTCCTGAATCGCACGCAGATCGCCGCCCGCGTCGAGCAGATGGGTGGCAAAGCTGTGGCGCATAGCGTGGGGCGTGGCCGTCGCCGGAAGGCCCAGTTGCATCCGCGCATCGGCCATCACCTGCGCCACGGCCCGCGCGCCCAATGCGCCGCCGCGAATGGCACGAAACAGCGGGGCTTGCGGCTCTTGCGGGTGAGGGCAGACGGCGCGGTAGTCTTCGACGGCGGCGCGTGCAGCAGGCAAGACCGGTACGACCCGTTCCTTGCCGCCTTTGCCGATGATACGCAGGCTATTCGGCAGGGGCGCATCGCCGCCCTTGAGCGCCAGCGCCTCGGAGATCCGCAGCCCGCAGCCCCAAAGCATCGTCAGAACAGCGACATCGCGCGCCGCGACCCATGGGGCGCGGGCTTGGGTTTCGACGCAATCGATCAGCGCGCGGGCGGCATCTTCGGCCAGCGGGCGAGGGAGTTTTTTCTGAAACTTGGGCGACCGGGCAAGCAGAACGGCGGTGGGCTCAAACCCCTCTCGCTCGGCCAGCCAGCGATAAAAGGCTTTCACCGCCGAAAGCTTGCGCGCCACGGAGCGCGAGCCGACACCGCCGCTGCGCGTGCTGGCCATCCAAGCGCGCATGTCGCTGATGGTGATTTTCGCCAGCGCGCCAAGGCCTTGGGTGTCGCCCTTATGCAGGGTCATGAAGGTTAAGAACTCGGTCACATCGCCCCGATAGGCGATGATCGTATTCTCCGCTGCGTCCTTCAAGGCGCTCTGATGCGCCAGCCACGTTTGCAGCGCGTCCCGCGCGGCGGGGCTGATCAGTAGCGGATTTGCCTTCTCGCTCAAGACAGCCAGCGGCGCATGGTGCGTTCCAACACGCCGGTAAAGAAAGTGAGCAGATCGGTGCCCTGCTGCGGGCCGAACATATGCGGGTCTTCGGCCCCCATGACCAGAAGGCCGGGCAGGCGGCCTGTGCCGAAATCGAGTTTTAGGCAGGCCTCAGAACGGATCCAGCCCGCCTTGGTGCCATACAGCGCCTCAGAACCGTCTTGAAGTGCGCGCAGGGTCACCTGACGCACCATGCCGCCGCGCCCTTGAGACAGATAGTCATCGATAAAGCCCGGCTCGGCCACGGTCAGCACATCGCCCAAACGTTGTACAGCCGGATCATTGTCGTTCTGGGTCGATTCCAGCACCAGCTTCACCGCGTCGACGCGCAGAATGTCGGCCACTTCGCCACCCAGATTGCGCAGAAAGGTCTCAAACTCCACCGGGTCCAGCATTTGCAGGATCGCGCGGTGGATCTGGTTGGTCCCGGCGAGGTTTTCATAGGCCGCGGCGATGACGCTGCGGTGGGTGTCTTCCAACCGATCAAGCCGGGTTTCCAAACGCTCCATCGCGATGCCGCGCAGATCGACGATGTTGCCGCCCATGGCCTTCTCATTCGCTGCAATCAACGCCTGCATCACATCGCTGTCGTCAAGGATGACATCGGGCGCGGAGATGATCGCCTCGCGCAGGGCGTCGTCGATTTTGGGGCTGCTGCTCATGGGCGTCTCTTTTTGATTTGCGGTGTCATAGCATGGTGGGGCGTCAAGATCTGCCCCCAATTGGTCACGGGTCTTGACGCCTGCGGTCTTTGTTGCCGCCTTGCGTCAGGCCGGGATGTAGAACGAAGCCCACGGGAACAAAAGCGGCGCGGGTGTGTTGGCCCCGGTCGACGCGCGGATTTCAGCCGCAAGGCACGCGCGCCTGATCGAAGCCTGCTGCATATCCCCGGATGCGGCGAAATGGCCCGTGCCGGGAGAGGAAATCTTACATGGAACATGTCTCTGTCGATCTTTGGGCCGCCAACCTTCAGGTCACGCCGGATTCGCTGCAAAGCTGGCTTGCCAGTGTGGAACTGCGTCTGCAACAAGCCGCCGCGCGCGAGGCGCAGCTTTTGGTGATGCCTGAGTTTTGCTGCGCACAATGGCTGAGCTTTGCCCCGGCGGACCTGCCCGCAGAGCAGCAACTGGGCTGGCTCGCGCAGACCGCCGCGCTGGCGCTCGACCCGATGCGCCGCATGGTGGAGCAGACAGGCGTCGCCCTGCTGCCCGGCACATTTCCTGTGGCCTTTCCATCGGTCGACGCGCCCGAGGGGTATCTCAATCAGGCGTGGTTCCTGACGCCGGAGGGCGGGATGCAGGTGCAAAACAAACTGAGCCTGACGCCGCTTGAGGCAAATGGCGCCAGCGGTGTGACCATCGCGGGCACCGGGATCAATCTGTTCGATTGGAACGGGCTGCGCTGTGTCATCGCGATCTGTCTCGATGCGGAATATACCGCGCTTTGGTCGAAACTGGGCGAGCTGGACCTCGATCTGGTGATCATCCCCGCCAAGACCGACATGATCACTGGCTACAACCGTGTGTTCAGCTGTGCACGGGCGCGGGCGATAGAATTGCAGACCGCCGTGTGCTGTGTCGGCGCGGTTGGCGCGCCGTTGACCCCGTGGCAAGAGGATACCGGCGTGGGCGGGGCGAGCGTGTACTTGCCCTGCGATGTGTCGGTGGCCTTGGACGGGATGCACGCGGCATTGCCACCCCAGACGGCGGCGCAGGGCATGGATCTGGTGTTGCAGGCTCCGGCGATTCCCGTGGGGCAGTGCCGTCGCATCCGCGCAGGCGCGGCCGAGGCCGAGGTGCGCCCCGGCCTATGGTCGGGCGATCACCTGACGGTTGAAGGCAACGCCGCATAGGGCAAAGAAAAACCCCCTCCGCCAGGGGCGGAAGGGGTTTGATGCCTTGGCGCTCAGGCCGGATCAGAGGATGTTCTGACCGGTCTTTTTCCAATCGGCCATGAACTGCTCCAGACCTTTGTCGGTCAGCGGGTGCGAGGCGAGCTTCTTGATCACTTCTGGCGGCGCGGTCATCACGTCGGCACCGATGCGCGCGGCGTCGAGCACGTGATTCACGCTGCGGATGGAGGCCGCGAGGATCTGCGTCTCGAACCCGTAGTTGTCATAGATGGTGCGGATGTCTTGGATCAGGTCCATGCCATCGAGGTTGATGTCGTCCAGACGACCAATGAAGGGCGAGATGAAGGTCGCGCCCGCTTTGGCCGCGATCAGCGCTTGGTTCGCCGAGAAGCAGAGCGTCACGTTGATCATGTGACCCTCGCCCGACAGAACCTTACAGGCTTTCAGCCCGTCCCATGTCAGCGGCAGCTTGATGGTGATGTTGTCGGCGATCTCGGCCAGTTTGCGGCCTTCGGCGATCATCGCGTCGGCTTCCAGCGCCACAACTTCGGCAGAGACGGGGCCGTCGACGAGGTCACAAATCTCTTTGGTGACCTCAAGGATGTTGCGGCCTGACTTCAGGATCAGGGAGGGGTTGGTTGTTACGCCGTCGACCATGCCAAGGTCATTGAGTTCGGCAATGGCGTCGATCTCGGCTGTATCTACGAAGAATTTCATGGGCTTTCCTTCCGGGTTGGAATGTGATCGCTAACAGGTCTATTGCGTGCCTTGGCTTTACCGCATGATCTGCGATGCTTAAAGCCTCAATTCCCCCTAGCGACACGGAGCATGCGGCAGACATGGCTGAATTCTACCATCATGGCGAGTTGCTGTCGGTGATGACCACCCAGCCTTTGGGCCGCGCATTGGACTATCGCGCGCCCGAAGGTGGCTGCCATGCGGGGGCGTTTGTCGAGGTGCCATTGGGCCCGCGCAAGGTGATGGGCGTGGTCTGGGGGCCGGGGGCCGGGGATTACGACATCAAAAAGGTGCGCCATGTGATCCGCGTGCTGGACGCCCCGCCGATGCGCGATGAGATGCGCGAATTTTTGCTGCGCTCGGCGGCCTATACCCTGACCCCGCTGCCCGCGATGCTGCGGCTGGCCACGCGTGCGCCGGGCTTGGGCGATCCGCCGTCGATGCGCAAGATCTACCGCGCGGGCGACGGCGTGCCGACCCGCATGACCGACGCGCGCCAGCGGGTTATGGCGGTGCTGGAGGAATACGGCGATCTGGCCTTCACGCTGAAGGAGTTGTCGGAGATGGCCGGGGTCACCTCTTCGGTGGTCAAAGGTTTGGTCGATCAAGGTGCCGTGCGCGAAGAGGAAAGCCCCCGCGATCTGCCGTTTCGGCGGCTGGATCCATCGTTGCCCGGCAAGGCACTGACCGAGGATCAGGCGACAGCGGCGGCGGTTTTGCGCGAGGGGATTAAGGCCGAGACCTATGGCACGACCCTGCTGCGCGGGGTTACCGGATCGGGCAAAACGGAGGTCTATCTCGAAGCCGTCGCCGCGGCCGTGCAATCCGGGCGGCAGGCGCTGGTGCTCCTGCCGGAAATCGCGCTGACCGAACAGTTTCTCGACCGGGTCGAGGAGCGCTTTGGCGGGAAGCCTGCCGAATGGCATTCCGGTGTCACCATGACCGAACGCCGCCGCATCTGGCGCATGGTGGGCGAGGGCAACGCGCAATTGGTGATCGGTGCGCGGTCAGCGCTGTTCCTGCCGTTCCAGAACCTCGGGCTGATCGTCGTGGATGAAGAGCATGACACGTCTTACAAACAAGAGGATGGGGTGCTTTATAACGCCCGCGACATGGCGGTGCTGCGCGCGTCAATCTGCGGGGCGCAGGTGGTGCTGGCCAGTGCGACGCCCAGTCTTGAGACTTGGGCCAATGCAGAGGCGGGCAAGTATCGGCGGCTGGAACTGACCTCGCGCTTTGGTCCGGCGGTGATGCCGAAGATGGGCGCGATTGACATGCGGCAGGCGGGTTTGCCGGGGGATAAATGGATCTCGGGCGAGATGAAGCGCGAGGTCGATGCGCGGCTGGAGCGCGGCGAACAGGCGATGCTGTTCATCAACCGTCGCGGCTATGCGCCGATCACGCTCTGCCGCGCCTGTGGCGAACAGATCGGTTGCGATCAATGCGATGCGCGGATGGTGGAACATCGGTTTCTGAAACGCCTCGTTTGTCACCAGTGCGGCGAGACCAAGCCCATGCCCGAGGTTTGCCCCTCTTGCGAGGTCGAAGGCAAGCTCGCCCCCATCGGCCCCGGCGTAGAGCGGCTGGGAGAGGAAGCGGCTGCGCTCTGGCCCGACGCGCGGATCGCGACCCTGAGTTCGGACATGTACGGCTCGGCCCGGGCGCTGAAGGCCGAGATCGCGGGAATTGCCGAAGGAACGGCGGATATCATCATCGGCACGCAACTGGTCGCCAAGGGGCACAACTTTCCAAAGCTGACGCTGGTGGGGGTGATTGATGCTGATCTCGGCCTCACCGGGTCGGATCTGCGCGCGGCGGAGCGGACGTTTCAGCTGATGCGGCAGGTGGCGGGCCGGGCAGGGCGGGCCGAAGCGCCGGGGGCGGCGCTCTTGCAGACCTATCAGCCCGAGCATCCGGTGATCCGGGCGATCTTGGCGGGTGAGGAGGAGAAGTTCTGGGCCGCCGAGGCAGGCGAGCGGCGGCAGGCCGGGGTGCCGCCTTACGGGCGTATGGCAGGGATCATCCTCAGCGGCAGCGATGCGGCGGCGGTGTTTGATCTGGGCAACCATCTGGCGCGGCATGACGGGCCGTTGCGGGCGGTGGGGGCGCAGGTTTTTGGCCCCGCGCCCGCGCCGATCGCCCGGGTGCGCGGGCGGCATCGGGTGCGATTGTTGGTCAAGGCGGATAAGGGCGTGGCGCTCCAAGAAGCGCTGAGCAAGTGGGTTGGTGCGCTGCGGCTGAAGGGGGATTTGCGGTTGGCCGTGGATATCGATCCGCAGAGTTTTTATTGAGGCTCAAAGGCGGTGGGTTGGAAACGAGGGCCAGCGCCTGCCCGCGGGTCGGCGATCTAACCGTTTGTCGCTGCCACTTTATGGCTCGACATGATGTGCTTTGGCAATGTCCCACCCAGCCTCACCAAATCGCCTACCCGGGGGGCGGGCAGGCGATGGCCCGGCGCCTGCGGCTTGATTCCGAGCTGGGGGAAGAAAGACGCGTTAGAGCCCCGCCTTTTCTCTCGCCATTCCCAAAACCCCGGCGTAATAAATTCCCATGACCCGCTATATCACCCTCGAAGAGGCCAAGCGCCTGCCGTTCTGGCGCCGCCCCGTGGCTCTGCTGTTCCTCATGGCGCTGGCCATGCCCATCGCGTTCAACACGTGGTCGGCGCTGCTGAATAACTTCGTCATCGAGGTGGCAGACTTCGACGGGTCCGACATTGGCCTGCTGCACACGGTGCGCGAAATTCCCGGCTTTCTGGCCATCGGGGTCATCGCGATCTTGCTCTTTGTCCGCGAACAGGTGCTGGGGCTGATCTCGCTCGCGCTGCTCGGCGCGGCGACGGCCATCACCGCATATTTCCCCTCCATGGGCGGCATCCTGACGATCACCATGCTCAGCTCGATCGGCTTTCATTACTACGAGACGGTGAATCAATCGCTGCAACTTCAATGGCTTAAGATCGAAGACGCGCCGCGCATGATCGGCTGGCTTATGGCGGCTGGATCGCTGGCGACGCTGGTGGCCTATCTGGCGATCATGGCGCTGTGGGAAACGCTGAACCTCAGCTACAGCATCGTTTACATGATCGGCGGCGGCGTCACCGTTGCCGTGGCCATCATCGCCATGCTGGCCTATCCACAGTTCGAAGCGCCCACGGTGCAGAACAAAAAGATGATCCTGCGCAAGCGCTACTGGCTCTATTACGCGCTGCAATTCATGTCAGGCGCGCGGCGGCAGATTTTCGTGGTCTTCGCGGGCTTTATGATGGTCGAACGCTTCGGTTTTGAAGTGCATGAGATCACCATGCTCTATCTCATCAACCTTGTCGCCAATATGATCTTTGCCCCGCTGATGGGCCGCGCGGTGGGTCATTTCGGCGAGCGCCGGACGCTGACCGTTGAATATGTCGGGCTGATCATCGTCTTCCTTGCTTACGGCGGCGTCTATTACCTTGGCTGGGGTGTGGTGATTGCGGCAACGCTTTATGTGCTGGATCACATGTTCTTTGCCCTCGCATTGGCGCTGAAGACCTATTTCCAAAAGATTGCAGACCCCGCAGATATCGCCCCCACCGCAGCGGTTGCCTTTACGATCAACCACATCGCGGCGGTGTTCCTGCCAGTCGGGCTTGGCCTGCTGTGGCTCGTCTCGCCTGCGGCGGTATTCTTCCTTGCCGCAGGGATGGCGGCAGTGTCGCTGATGCTGTCACTGTTGATCCCGCGCCACCCGGCACCGGGGCATGAAACGATCTTTCAAACTGCTGTGCCGCAGGCCGCCGAATAGGCCGCGAAACCCAGCATGGCTTGACCCGACACGCGCGCGGCCCTAGGCGAAGCGCAACCGCACCGCAGCAAAGGACCGCGCCATGCCCACGTTTACCGCCCTCACTACCCTCACGGGCCGCGACCCCGCCTATGCCTTGGGCGAAGCGATGGAGCGGCTAATCCCCGAGCCCACCGGCGTTGGCGTGTTTGAGGTCGAAGACGGCTCGGGCCTGTGGGAAGTCGGCGGTTATTTCGAAGAAGCACCCGATACGGCCGCGCTGGCGGTGCTGGCCAAGGCGATGGGCGCGAAAGATTTCACCGTCTCCGAGCTGCCGGAAACAGATTGGGTCGCCCATGTGCGCCGTGAATTAGCCCCGGTCGAAGCGGGGCGCTTTTTCGTCTACGGCAGCCATGACGCTGACAAGGTGCCCGACGATTGCGAACCGCTGCTGATCGAAGCCGCCATGGCCTTTGGCACCGGGCACCACGGCACGACACTGGGCTGCCTGCGCGCGCTGGACCGGTTGGCGGGCGAGGGGTTCCACGGCAAAAACGTGGTCGACATCGGCTGCGGCACCGCCGTGCTGGCCATGGCCGCCGCGCGCATCTGGCCCGAGCCGGTATTGGCCAGTGACATCGATGAGGTCGCGGTCGAAGTCGCGCAGGCCAATGTCGATGCCAACAATCTGTCGGGCCGCGTGACTTGTGTCGAGGCCGCAGGCTTTGATCATCCCCAATTGGCCGAAGCCGCCCCCTTTGATCTGGTTTTTGCCAATATCCTCAAAGGGCCGCTGGTCGCCTTGGCCCCGGATATGGCCGGGGCGCTGCAACCTGCGGGCTATGCGATTCTCTCGGGTCTCCTGAACGAGCAGGCCGACGAGGTGATTGAGGTTTATGCACAATCTGGCATCAATCTGGTGCACCGTGAGAGCATTGGTGACTGGACGACACTAACGCTGCAAACTAACGCATAATTCGCGCCTCATTTTCGTTGCATTTGACCCTTTTGCCGCTTTGTTGCCACAATTTGCCTTTATTCAAATTGGCAGCAAACGGTGGGGGCCGGATTGCTACGGAGGCTGTGATGGCTGAAGGACACGCTCAATTCGCGAAACGGATCGAACTTCTGGGGCGCAAGCATCGGAAGATGGAACGGGGATATGTCACCCGCGTCGGGCGCGACGGGTTGATCTCCGTCTTGCCGAAACGTGCCCGTCGGGGGTTCCCGATGATGGGGTTTTTCCTGATCGTTCTGGTATTTTTCGGCTTCAAAGCCTTCACACTCGCCGCGATCGGCCCGGTGACCTATAACGAACGCCTGTCGCGGCTGGCCAATGGTTCAAACCTAGAGCAGATCGGCGCCAAGATGATGGCCATCGACCCGCTGACCAAGACAGTAGCCGGGCTGACCGGCCCGATCATGCGGTGATCTTAAGCCACTGACCTTTGACATGAAAAAGCCGCAGCGGATGCCTTCCGCTGCGGCTTTTCGTTTGGGTAGGTTTCGATGCGGGCGCGCGCAGGCTTAGCGCACAAAGTGGTTCTGTGCGACGAGGTCAATGTCACCCCGGATCAAGCCGATGTCCTGCAATTCAAGGTCGGTCAGGTCCGACAGCGCCTTGCGGGTGGCGCGACTGTCTTGCCAATCTTCGACCGCCGCGAAGAACGCGCCGAAAAAACCAAAAATACGTGTGACGGCCGAGGTGGAGCCGTAAGCGGTGCGGGTGGTGTCGAAAGTTGCCATGGGGCCGTCCTTTGTTTGATCGTCGGTTGTGTCTGCAGGGGCCGAGGAAAGCGCGCCGTGCAAAACGTGATTTTCGGCAATTATGCCTGAAAAGCGCCCCGCGCAATCCCTCAAAAACGACAGCGTGCCTTGCGTTTTGTGCATAGGTCGAAATGACGGCTAACCCACTATCTTTACGGGAAAATTTCCGGCTTCCTGATGTCGGTTTTGCAGCATGGAGAGGCGCAATCCGACACCGCGGTTCAAAAGCGACAGGATGCATGTCGTAAAGCGCCCGCCGCGCATCAGGGCTTTGCGATGTTCGCGTTTCGTGCTAGTGCACCAAAAAAGCAACAATTTTATCGAGGGCAGAGATGATACGGGTGATCGGCATAGATCCGGGGCTGCGCAATCTGGGCTGGGGCGTGATCGATGTCTCGGGCAGCCGAATCGCCCATGTGGCCAATGGCATCTGTCATTCCGAAGGCGACGACCTTGGCGCACGGCTTTTGTCCTTGCACGGGCAGCTGACGCGCGTGCTGACCATGTGGCAGCCACAGGCGGCGGCGGTTGAACAGACTTTCGTGAACAAAGACGGGGCCGGGACCCTGAAGCTGGGTCAGGCGCGGGGCATCGCGATGCTGGTGCCTGCGCAGTTTGGTTTGACGGTGGGCGAATATGCCCCCAACAAGGTCAAGAAAACGGTGGTCGGCGTAGGCCACGCGGATAAGGGACAGGTGGCGCATATGGTGAAAATGCAGATGCCGGGGATCGAGATTGCCGGCCCGGATGCCGCCGATGCGCTGGCCATCGCGATCTGTCACGCGCATCACGGCGGGGCCAGCACCCTCGCGCAAGCGGTGGCGAGGGCGAGCGCATGATCGGCAAACTCTCGGGCCGCATTGACTACCGTGCCGCCGACCATGTGCTGATCGACGTCCGCGGTGTGGGATACCTCGTCTATGTCTCTGACCGGACCATGGCCGCGCTGCCCGGTGTGGGCGAAGTCGTGGCGCTTTATACCGATCTGGTGGTGCGCGAAGACCTGATGCAGCTCTTTGGCTTTCAAACGCTGGTGGAAAAGGAATGGCACCGGTTGCTGACCTCGGTTCAGGGGGTCGGGGCAAAGGCGTCGCTGGCAATCCTCGGAACGCTCGGCCCGGATGGCGTGAGCCGCGCAATCGCGCTTGGCGATTGGAACGCGGTAAAGGCCGCCAAGGGCATTGGCCCCAAAATCGCACAGCGCGTGGTGCTTGATCTCAAGGACAAGGCTCCCGGCGTGATGGCGATGACCGGCACCGTGGCCGACGCTCTGGGAGAAGCACAGGCCGCTGCCGATGAGACCGTGATCGAAGCTGCCACCCCGCGCCCCGCGCCGAAAGCCGCCGCGCCCAATGCTTCGGCCCAGTCCGAGGCGCTTTCGGCGCTTGGCAACCTTGGCTACGGTCCCGGTGACGCGGCGGGCGCCGTGGCGCAGGCGGCGGGCGAGATGCCAGAGGCGGACACGCCGACGCTGATCCGCGCGGCGCTCAAGCTGTTGGCGCCCAAGGGGTGACGCCCCCTCTGGCAGAACCCTCCGCCCTGCGCCATAACGAGGCCCTATGACCGACATTGACCCCACCGTGCGGCCTGAGCCGATGCCCGAAGATTTCGACCGCGCTTTGCGGCCGCAGATGCTGGCGGAATTTGTCGGTCAAGCCGAGGCGCGCGCGAACCTTGCCGTCTTCATCCAATCCGCCCGCCAGCGCGGCGAGGCGATGGATCACACGCTGTTTCACGGGCCTCCGGGTCTGGGCAAGACGACGCTGGCGCAGATCATGGCGCGGGAGTTGGGCGTGGGCTTTCGCATGACCTCTGGCCCGGTGTTGGCCAAGGCAGGCGATCTGGCGGCGATCTTGACCAACCTCGAAGCGCGTGACGTGTTGTTTATCGACGAGATCCACCGTCTGAACCCGGCGGTGGAAGAGGTGCTGTATCCCGCGCTGGAGGATTTCGAACTTGATCTGGTGATCGGTGAAGGCCCCGCCGCGCGGACCGTGCGGATCGAGTTACAGCCCTTCACGCTGGTCGGAGCCACCACCCGCATGGGGCTGCTCACAACGCCGCTGCGGGACCGTTTCGGCATCCCGACACGGCTGCAGTTCTACACCGAGGACGAGCTTTACATCATCGTTGATCGCAATGCTCGCAAACTGGGTGCGCCCGCCGACGAAGGCGGTGCCCGCGAGATTGCGAAACGCGCCCGCGGCACGCCGCGCATCGCGGGCCGCCTGCTGCGCCGGGTGGTGGATTTCGCGGTTGTAGAGGGCGATGGCCGCGTGACCCGCGATTTGGCCGACATGGCTCTGACGCGGCTTGGGGTCGATCATCTGGGCCTTGATGGCGCTGACCGCCGTTACCTCAAGCTGATCGCAGAGAACTATCAGGGCGGGCCGGTGGGGATCGAAACCCTCTCCGCCGCGCTGTCGGAAAGCCGTGATGCGCTGGAAGAGGTGATCGAGCCGTTCCTGTTGCAGCAAGGGCTGATCCAGCGTACCCCGCGCGGCAGAATGTTGGCGGCCAAGGCGTGGAGCCATCTCGGCATGGCCGCGCCCAAAGGGCAGAGCGACCTTTTTGGCTGACGCCCCGGAGCGAAGGTAAGACAGATGACGATGACCGCAGAGCAGATCGAGACCCTTTTCACCCGCCGCGACGGGCAGTTCGCCTTTGCCCGCTGGGGCCGCCCCATCGCGCCGGTGGCCTTTGGAATCGAGGAGGCGGCGCTGCCGGTGGTAAAAGGCGCGCTTGAGGCTGTCGCCAAACTCGCCGGTCACGACATGGTCGAGACCGATCCCGAACTGGGAAGCAATCTGATGATGTTCTTCTTCGCAGATTGGGCGGAGTTGCTAGACGTGCCGGGGATGGATGGGCTGGTGCCGGACCTCGCAGGGCAGGTCGAGCGCTTGCAGGCCGCTGGGGCCAATCAGTACCGTTTCTTCCGCTTCGAAGAAAACGGCGCGATCAAGGCGGCCTTTGTCTTCCTGCGCATGGACGACAGCCTGCGCGATATGTCCGCGCAAGTCTTGGCGCTGAGCCAAGCGGTACAGGTCATCCTGCTCTGGTCCGAGGACGCCTTTGCCGAGCAGTCGCCGCTGGCGCTGGCCGATGAGGCGCTGGTGCTGCGCCCCGAAGTGGCCGACGTGATCCGCGCCGCCTATGATCCGGTGATGCCGCCCGCCGCCAATGACGCAAGCCATGCGCTGCGCCTTGCTGCGCGGGTGCAGGTGTCGGCATGAGCCATACCTTTCCAGTCCGCATTTTCTACGAAGACACCGACATGGCAGGCGTGGTCTATTACGCCAACTACCTGCGCTATATCGAACGGGCGCGGTCGGATATCGTCGAACAGATTGGCCTTGATCAACGCGCCATGCGCGACGAGGGGCTGGTCTTTGTCGTAACGCGGGTAGAGGCGGATTATCTGGGTGCTGCACGCTTTGGCGACCGGTTAGAGGTGCAGACGACCCATCAGGCCGAAGGGCCGGTGCGTTGGGTGTTTGACCAAGACGTGCTACGCGACGGCAAGGTCATATTCCGCGCCAAAGTTACCGCCGTTTGCATGACCACGGCCGGGAAACCCACCCGTTTGCCAGCGAAACTCCGCCTGTCGGACGGGGATCCTGCGGCGTGATACCATAATTCTGGCAATCTCGGTTGCAGTCCGTTAGCTTTGCTCCAAATTGAGGCCAGAAAAATACGGCCCGAGAGGCAGAATGCCCCAAAGGGGCGGCAGTAAAAGAGCATAGTTAAATGGAAGCAGAGACGCTGGCATTGGCACAGGGGATGGATTTTTCCCTGTGGGGTCTGTTCGCGAAGGCGACAGTCACGGTCAAACTTGTAATGATCATGCTGATCGGGGCTTCGTTCTGGTCTTGGTCGATTATCGTTCAAAAGACCATCCAGTACCGCAAAGCCCGTGCTGAGGCCGCGCAGTTCGATCAGGCGTTCTGGTCGGGCGAGCCGCTTGACGGGCTCTTTGACACCATCGGCGCTGACCCGGATGGACCCTCAGAAAAAATCTTCGCCGCTGGCATGTCGGAATGGCGCCGCTCGCACCGCGAAGATGGCGCGTTGATCCCCGGCGCCACCGCACGGATTGACCGCTCCATGGATGTGGCGATCTCAAAAGAAGCTGAGCGTTTGCAAAAGGGGCTGCCGGTCTTGGCGACCGTGGGCTCAACTGCACCGTTTGTCGGCTTGTTCGGGACGGTCTTCGGCATTATGAACTCGTTCATTGAGATCGCCGCGCAACAAAACACCAACCTCGCGGTCGTCGCCCCCGGTATTGCCGAGGCACTGCTGGCAACCGGTATCGGCCTCCTCGCCGCGATCCCGGCGGTTGTGTTCTACAACAAGCTGAGCGCCGACAGTGACCGCATCCTTGGCAATTACGAGGCTTTCTCGGACGAATTCGCCACCATCCTCAGCCGCCAGTTGGACAGCTAAGCCATGGGCGCAGGTGTCATGAAAAAACAGGGCGGCAAGGGACGGCGTCGCGGTCGCGCCCAGCCGATGGCCGAGATCAACGTCACGCCTTTCGTCGATGTGATGCTGGTGCTTTTGATCATCTTTATGGTCGCGGCTCCGCTGCTGACTGTGGGCGTGCCGGTGGAATTGCCCAAGACCGCCGCCACGGCCCTGCCATCCGAGCAGGAAGAGCCGCTGACCGTTACGCTCACCGCCGAGGGGGCCGTGCAAATCCAAACCACCGACACGCCCCGCGACCAACTGATCACCAAACTGCGGGCGATTGCCTCTGAACGGGCCAGCGACCGGGTGTTTTTGCGCGCGGATGGCAAAGTGTCTTATGCGCAGGTCATGGAAGTCATGGGCGCGCTCAACGCAGGCGGCTTTTCCAACATCGGTCTGGTGACCGACATCGGCGGCCCGGCGTTGGACGGCAGCGACACGTCGGGTGGCTGAGCGGTGCATACCGGGCATTACATATCAGGTGCCGGGCATCTGGGTCTTATCGGCTGGCTGTTGTTTGGAAGCATCTTCACCTCCGAGCCTGAGCCCGTTGAGATGACCGAGGTCTCGGTGATCTCGGCCGCCGAATATGACGCGCTGGTCGCGGCCCAGCAGCCGCCTGCCTCGGCCACCGAGGTGGCCCAGCCCGCGCCGCCCGAGGTAAGCGAAGAGACCCCCGAAGTGACGGCGGAGCCGGACACGCAGATCGAAC